>USKR01000023.1 GCA_900555215.1 uncultured Ruminococcus sp. | reverse complement strand
CTTAACCCTTTCTCAGGCATATCTGTCCGTTCTCACACCCGCTCTTTAAAACTTTTCCCACTACTGAGACTTCCGTCTCCATCCCGATGCGGTCAAATTCTTCAAGGATGCTCTCCTTCTCTTCCTCCGGCACTGCAAGGAGGAGTCCGCCTGAAGTCTGAGGATCGCAGAGAAGATCCAGCCATATTTCATCTGAGCCGTTTACATCCAGATTTCCGGTGTCCAGAACCGGCGCCACATGCTTCCGGTTCCGGTACGCGCCGCCGGGGATCAGCCCCATCTGCGCATATTCTTTCACACCGTACATGTAAGCCACATCCTCTACATTAATCTGGATCTGCGCCCCGCTGGCTGCCGCCATCTCGGAACAATGTCCGAGAAGTCCGAAGCCTGTCACATCCGTACACGCATGGATGCTGTATTTGCGCGCAGTCTCCTTTCCCTTCCTGTTCAGTGTCGTCATGACCCGGATCACTTCCTGCTCAGATTCTTCAGACGCCAGCTGCGCCTTTACCGCCGTATTCACGATGCCGCTCCCGATCTGCTTTGTCAGGATCAGCACATCGCCCTCCCGGCATCCATAGTTCTTATAAACCTTATCAGGATGGACAAAACCCGTGACTGCAAGACCGTATTTCGGCACATCATCCTGGATCGAGTGCCCGCCCACGAGCACTGCCCCGGCTTCATGCACTTTATCCGCCCCGCCACGGAGGATTTCCCCTAAGATATCCGGATCCAGCTCTCCGGGAAACTCCACGATATTCAGTGCGATCTTCGGTTCACCGCCCATCGCGTACACATCGCTCAGGGCGTTCGCCGCTGCCACCTGCCCGAAGGTATAGGGATCATCCACCACCGGAGTAAAAAAATCCAGAGTCTGTATGACCGCGATATCATCTGTCACCTTGTAGACTGCCGCATCGTCTGATGTCTCAAAACCGACAAGCAGTGACGGATCACTAAACTTCGGAAGCTTCTCCAGCACCCCGGACAGTGTATCCGGTCCGATCTTTGCCGCGCATCCTCCATGTTTTGCAAACTGTGTCAGACGGATATTCCCTGACAGAGAAGTTTTTCCGCTCATATATTTTCCTCCCATCTGCCTTTCTCTTCCCAACCGCTGATCTTATTTTCCGTTTTCCCTGCTATGGACGGATCACGCTCATCGCTCCCTGCAATGTTTCTACGATGCTGTACATGTTCGTCACACTTCCGACCGCCAGTTTATCCTTGATCCCATAGTAATCCAGGCATGTGCCGCAGGTCATGATCTCCACGCCCTGCTCTTCCAGGGTTTTCAGGTCATCAAGGCACTCCGATCCCTCGATTGTCAGCTTTGCACCGCCATTATAGAACACCATTTTATCCGGAAGGGCATCCATCTGCGTCACTGCAAAAATAAAACTTTTCATCAGAATACGTCCCAGTTCATCGCTTCCGCCGCCCATCCGGTCAGAGCCGATGGCAGCCACTGTCCCGATACAAGCAGGACAGCTCTGCGCGTTTTCCGTGCCGCCTGCAGCCGCCGGAACACTGTTCTTCACCACATTTTCCCCCACAGTGATCAGAACCCGGTACTCCCTCTCTGCGAGCTGTTCCTGCTCGGCTGAAGCTCCGGAACTCTTTGCCAGTTTCATGACATTGCGCATCGCAGTCTCATTGTCCACCAGCACTTCGATCTGATCCGGACCGGTCAGCGCGTCTATCGCTTTCTTTGTCTTTACCACAGGGATCGGGCAGATATCCCCCATTGCATTTACCGTAACCATATATTTTTCCTCCTTTTATTGTTCAATCGCCGATCACATCTGCCTTTGCAGGTAATCTGGATTATATATTATATAATGTAATACACTCCTCCTGTTTTATCAACAATTTAAAGAGATGCTGAATAAAGCCGTCCCCAAGGCGATCAAGAAAAGCAAAGAATATTCTGAGCTTCCCGGGGCATACTTTTTAAATAAAAAGGAGGAGCTGCCATGGCTGTTAATTTTTCCGAGAGCAGAACAAAAGAGAATCTGATGCGCGCTTTTGCCGGCGAAAGCCAGGCCCGCAGCCGCTATACGATCGCGGCAGAACATGCCGCTAATGAAGGTATGTTCACTATCGCTGATGTCTTCCGCTATACCGCTGATCAGGAGCGCGCCCATGCTGAGAGATTTTACGATCTTTTAAAAGAGCTTTCAGGGGAGACAGTGCACATTGATGGTTCATATCCGATCGACTGTCAGGATACTCTGTCTGAGCTTCTGCGCGCGGCTGAACACAATGAACATGAAGAATATGCCGATGTATATCAGAACTTTGGAGACACAGCAGAAGAGGAAGGATTTTGGGAAGCCGCATCTGCTTTCTACCAGATCGCCGAAATCGAGCATGTCCATGAAAAACGCTTTGGAGCGCTGGCAGACATGCTGGAATCAAATATGTATTACAGTACCGAACAGGTATCCGAATGGATATGCACAAACTGCGGCTATATACATGAAGGCCGTCTCGCACCGAAGGTCTGTCCTGTATGCCGGCATGAACAGGGTTATTTTCTCCCATATTCAATGGCATGTTATAAATTGCCTTAACTAATGTATAAAATCAAAACGGACCTGATCTGACGCGTCAAACCGCCCCTGAAAAATTAAAAAATTAGGGGTTTACAAACCGATCTTCTTATGATAGAATACCATTTGTCGAGCGGAAGTGGCGGAATGGCAGACGCGCTAGATTCAGGTTCTAGTGGGAGTTTTATCCTGTGGGAGTTCAAGTCTCCTCTTCCGCATTGCCTGAAAAAGAATCTCTGTTACAGAGATTCTTTTTTTGTGCTTTCCCGCCCCGCCAGACTCCTCTGCGCATCCCCTCTGCTTGCAAATCAAACTCGAATAAATTATAATATAGTAACATTAATTTCCTGGGAGGCAGACCGAAATGTGGAAAAGGATTGAGCTGAAAAAGAAGGCGCGCGCGCTGCTGAAGCAGAATTACTGGAAAGTGATTTCCGTCTGCTTTATCATAGCTATGCTCACCACTGCCTACCCGGTCTCGACAACATTCATCTCCCTCCAGAATGTATCAGTCGGAGGCGAGCCTGACGCTGCCTTTGCCCTCGATATACCAAACTCTGAAATTGTTCTTCAGACAGTCAGCCGCGTTTTTGAAGGCGTGACCCTGCCCGGGATCAGCGGCCGCGTCGTAAGCGCCGCCGGGCAGATTACTATTGATATGTTTTCAAATCATATCTCCCTTTTCTTTAATATCCTGCGATCAGTCAACGCTTTCCTCAGCGAAGGCATCGGCGCCGGTCTTATCCTGGCTGCAGCCGGTCTGCTGCTCGCCTTTTTATATCAGATATTTATCAACAACCTTCTCCTGATCGGCGAAAAACGCTTTTTTATGGAAAGCCACAGCTATAATAAAACCATGATCTCAAAAATTTTCTTTCTTTTCAAGCTTAGGTGCCTGTGCAGACCTGCATGGATCATGTTCTGCCGCACCCTTTTTCAGACCCTGTGGAATCTGACCATTGTCGGAGGGATAATCAAGCACTATGAGTACAGCATGATCCCTTTCATTCTGGCAGAAAATCCTCAGATCAGCCGCCGGGATGCTTTCTTTCTGTCAAAACAGCTTACGTCACACAATAAATGGAAACTGTTCCTGCTGGACCTGTCTTTTGCCGGATGGGTACTCCTTTCTGTCTTCACCCTGGGACTTCTGGAGTTTCTGTTTGTAAATCCTTATATCACCGCGTGCAGATCCGAGCTGTATCTTTTCCTGCGGCGGAATTATGTGCTGTCACGCTCCCCGAGGTACGAGCGGCTGAACGATTCCTGCCTGGAGCATGTGCCTTCCGAAGACGAGCTGCTGATCCGCAAGGCTCTTTATGACGATTCCAACGGACCCTATACAAAGATTTCTTACTTTGCCCCGGAACAGTACCCCGTATTTCTGTTCTCTGTGCAGCCTCCGCTTCGCGCCGTCCGCTCCCCGGTCAAAACCGACAGGAAATATGATATATGTTCCATGATCTTCCTCTTCCATGCCTTCTCCGTTTTCGGCTGGATCCTGGAGATCATGATCCATCTTCTTCAAAACGGGACCTTTGAAACAGACACGGCATTTTTTGCTCCCTGGATCCCGCTGTATGGGATATATGGTCTGCTGATCCTCGTTCTTACCAGACGTGTGGTCCAAAAACCTGCCTTTGCATTTATGATCTCATTTGCAGTATATTCTGTCCTGGAATACGGTTCCAACCTGATATCGGATCTCCTTCTGGGCTTCCCGTTCCGGGATTACAGCGACTTCTACCTGAACTTAAACGGGCGCATCTATCCGGGAGGCTGTGCCGCCTTTGCACTTCTGGGGTGCGGTTTTATCTATTTTCTTGCCCCCAAATGGTCCGAATTCTTCGAAAAGCCCGGACCGGCTGTCAGGTGGACAGTATGTGCCGTACTGACTGTCCTGCTCGCCGCAGATATAATCCTGGCGCTTATATAAAAACAGGAGCATGCCCGGAGGCAGCTGACGGCCGGTATTGATTTTTAACGCAAATAATAGTAAACTTTCTATAAGTTATCTTTTCGCAGATACAGGCAGCAGCCGGTCTTCTTTCACCCGGCTGCCGCCGTAAATAATATGCCGTCAAATAGAAGGCGGCGGAAATGGAGTATAGTATGAAAAAAAGAGTTGTCGTAGCTCTGGGACACCGAGCTCTCGGGACCACGCTCCCGGAACAGAAGGTCGCTGTAAAGCACAGCGCAAAATGCATCGCAGACCTTATTGAAGAAGGTTATCAGGTCGCGATCACGCACAGCAATGCACCTCAGGTAGGGATGATCCATACCGCCATGAACGAATTTGCAAAGGCGCATCCCGAATACACGCCCGCGCCTATGTCCGTCTGCTCTGCAATGAGCCAGGGTTACATCGGCTATGACCTGCAGAACGGAATTCGGGAAGAGCTTTTGAACCGCGGCATTTACCGTACAGTAAGCACGGTTCTGACTCAGGTGATCGTAGATCCCTATGATGAAGCATTTTACACTCCGACAAAAGTGCTCGGAAGGTATATGAACGCGCAGGAAGCAAATGAAGAACGCAAGAAAGGAAACTATGTGATCGAGGAGGCAGGCAAAGGATTCCGCCGTGTCGTATCCGCGCCGAACCCTGTAAAAATCGTGGAGCTGGATGCTGTCAATGCCCTTCTTGACGCCGACCAGATCGTCATTGCTGCCGGCGGCGGCGGTATTCCCGTCATGGAGCAGGACAACCACCTCAAAGGCGCCAGCGCGGTTATTGAAAAGGATCTTGCTGCAGGCAAACTTGCAGAGGGCATCAACGCAGATATGCTCATCATACTGACAAATGTGGAAAAAGTGTGCATAAACCTCGGACAGGATAACGAGCAGCCGCTGGATGAACTCACCACAGAACAGGCAAAAGCATACATGGAAGAAGGACACTTCGGTATCTACAATATGCTCCCGAAATTCCGGGCCGCCGTAGAATTTGTTGACGGCAGGGAAGGGCGCCGCGCTTATATTACAGCATTTGACAAAGTAAAAGAAGCGCTGAAAGGAAAGACCGGAACAGTGATCCGATAAATGGAATAATTAAAACTTTAACAGAAAACCGGGGAACTCCCGGTTTTCTTTGTGCAATTTTTTAATTGATTTTTATGCATCCTTGTTGTAATATATGCATATACTTAACATAGTATTGAAAACCACTTGTTGCTTTTACATCATGGAGGTGCATATTATGGAACAAAAACGACATATCAAAGAACCCGGCAGCGCGATCACACATTTTATCGGTATGCTGATGGCAATCTTCGCTGCAGTGCCTCTGCTTATCAAGGCAGCTCATGAGCCCAGCAGGATCTACATCATCTCGCTGACCATCTACGCGGCAAGCCTGATCTTATTATATGCGGCAAGTACGACTTACCATACATTTGATATCTCAGCAAAAGTGAACACGGTTCTAAAGAAGATCGACCACATGATGATCTCTGTGCTGATCGCCGGAAGCTATACTCCTGTCTGCCTCATCGTTCTCAAAGGAAAGACCGGGATCATCCTGCTTTCCATTGTGTGGGCGATTGCTGTCGCGGGCATTTTGATCAAGGCATTCTGGGTATACTGTCCGAAATGGGTATCTTCCGTTCTCTACATTGGGATGGGCTGGACCTGTGTCCTGGCTTTCACTCAGATCCTCAACAATATGTCTCCCGCGGCATTCGGCTGGCTCCTGGCCGGGGGCATTATTTATACCGCAGGCGGCGTTATCTACGCACTGAAGCTGCCGCTCTTTAATAATAGGCACAAAAACTTCGGGAGTCATGAGATTTTCCATTTGTTTGTTATGGGTGGAAGCGCATGCCATTTTGTTGTCATGTACGCTTTCCTTCTTCCCTGATAAAATGACAGTTATGATCCGACAAAAATCCCGGCTGCAAAGCACCCTGCAGCCGGGATTTTTTATCTGCATTTATCCAGCATCTCGATCGACCCTGTCAGAGCCTGCCGAGAAAAGGTTTTTTATATGCTCATCCAGACCATGCTCTGTCAGATATTCTGCCGCTGCTTTCGGCATATACTGACGCCACGAGCCGTCTCCGGCAATCAGGGCGCGCAGTTCAGTTCCGGTAATCCCTTTTTCTTCCGGATCCCTCTCCCACAGGATCTCCGTCTTCAGACCAAGGGAGGACAGAATCTTCTCCTTTTCCCTGTCCCATTCGCCGCAGATACTCATATAATACACTGCATCCGCCGGCGCATACTGAGCCAGCACATCCGGTCTGTCCACCGGGAAAGGAATGATCTCAAACTCTTCCCTTTTCACACCGAATTCCAAAAGAGAATCCCGGATCATCTCATACCGCTCGATATAAGCCAGAGGATTATCTCTCACAAGCGTCCCGTGTACATCCAGTGGCGATGCAGCCGGACAGGCGAAAATATCAGGGTGCGTAATGCCCACATATAGAAGCCTGCACCTCATCTTTGCGGCAAGAAGATATTCCATATGTTTCAGATGGAGTCCCTGAAACCTGCCATGTACTACTCCCCGTTCCGTCATTCTTCATCATCCTTTCTCGTGTCTGCTGTTCCAATATCAGCTCCGCTTTACATGTTATCTGAGGAAGGGCTGTACTTAAAGGGCAGAAAGTACATCCCTCAGATTTTTCAGGTCAGATGCGTCGGGATGGGAAAGCGCCCGGTCAAAATTCTCGACCATCGCCTTCATCCGCTCATCTTCCGGATTCTGTTCCAGCATAGACTCGTATCTCTTTCTCACGCTCACCGGCATCTTTCCCTGGCACATATATCTCCCTGCCACCGTATTGTCAGCCGCCAGATGGGTCGAAACTTTTTCCAGGATCCGGTTGAAATACTCTTCCGAGCCCCCGAACCCTGCCGTACCGAACAGAAATACCCTGCTTCCGTGGAGGGATTCTAAAAATTCTGCCAGCTTTGCTCCGCTGTCTCCCTTATCTGTCCAGAATCCTGCAAAGATCACCTCTGCTACTGACAGCTTTTTTCCATCCGCATCATCCGGCTCCCCGCAATACAGACATTCCTCTGTATTTCCGTTCTGCCCGTCCATATATTTTTTGATTTCTTCCGCCAGTATCTTCGTATTCCCCGTAGGGCTGTCATAGATCACTGCATATTTCATACTTATCATTCCCTTTCTGTCTCTTTTTATTGTGTTTCTCGCCAGTCTACCCGAAATATGATCATTTAAAGCTCAATGGGCACTCCATCAACCGCCGCATAGCGAAGGACGTCCTCCGTGTCGTAGACAAGCTTCAGGGAGAAAAACTCTCTTCCCTCATCCAGCAGCCTGAAAAAAATCTTATCTCCCTCCCACAATTCAAGAGAAAAAATCCTGCCCTTATCCACCCATTCCAGCTCTCCTTCATCGCATGCTATAGGTTCTCCCTTAAATCCGTCCGCCGTGTACAGCGACATATATTCTACCACATCCGCACCATATACAAATGTCACTATCCCCCGGTATTTCCACGAAGTCAGGGTGTATCCTGTCTCCTCCCTGACTTCCCGCAGAAGGCACTCCTCCGGGCTCTCCCCATGTTCGAAATGCCCGCCCACGCCGATCCATTTATCCTTGTTCACATCATTTTCCTTCACCGTGCGGTGCAGCATAAGATACTGACCGTCTCTTTCTATATAGCACAATGTGCTCATCTTTTCCATATCCTGCTGTCTCCTTCCGCCGCGCATTTATTATCTGCTTTTCAAATCCTTCATCTATCCGACCGCGCGGCTCCACTGGCTTTCATACAAATGCTTATAAAAGCCGTCTTTTGCGAGCAGGCTTTCATGATCCCCCTGCTCGATGATCTGTCCGTCTTTCATCACAAGGATCACATCCGCCTCACGGATCGTGGACAGTCTGTGCGCAACGATAAATGTGGTCCGTCCCTTCATCAGTTCCGCAAACGCTGCCTGTATCTTCAGCTCTGTCCTTGTATCGATGGAAGAGGTCGCTTCGTCCAGGATCAGCATAGGCGGTCTGCACAGCATCACCCTGGCTATGCAGAGAAGCTGCTTCTGTCCCTGGGACAGACCGCCGCCGTCCTCTGTGATCCACGTGTCATATCCGTTCGAAAGCCGCCGGATAAAGCTGTGGATATGGGATGCTTTCGCCGCCGCGATGATTTCTTCCCCTGTGGCGTCCGGCCGTCCCATGGTGATATTGTCCCGGATAGTGCCGGTCTTGAGCCATGTATCCTGAAGGACCATGCCGTATCCGGCACGCAGGCTCCTTCGCGTCATGTCCCGGATATCGATCCCCTCTACCGAAATTTTCCCCGCGTCCACATCATAAAAACGCATCAGCAGATTGATCAGGGTTGTCTTCCCGCATCCGGTGGGTCCCACGATGGCAATCCTCTGCCCCGGCTTCACCTCCAGATTAAAATCCCTGATCAGCTTCTGTCCCGGCACATAGGAAAACGCTACATCCTCTGCCCTTACATTTCCTCCGATATCTTTGAGCTCCACCGCATCAGGTTTCTCCGGCTTCTGAGGCGCTTCTTCAATCAGGTCAAAAATCCTCTGGGCGCACGCCACGGCATTCTGGAACTCAGTCACCACGCCGGAGATCTCATTAAACGGCTTGGTATACTGATTCGCATAACTTAAAAAGCTGGAGAGCTGTCCCACAGTAAGGGAACCGTTCACAACAGCGAACGCTCCTGTGATGCCCACTCCCGTATATACCAGACTGTTTACAAATCTCGTTGCCGGGTTGGTGATAGAAGAAAAAAATGTTGCTTTCAGATAAGCTGTTCCCAGTTTTTCATTGACCCGGTCAAACTCCTCCGTAACTTTTTTCCCTCTTCCAAAAGCCTGGACCACCTTCTGATTTCCGATCATCTCATCGATGAGCCCAGTCTGCTCGCCCCGGATCTCAGACTGCCGGCGGAACATGGCAAATGTCCTCTTCGCAATAAAATTCGCCACGAAGAAAGAAACCGGCGTGATCAGCACCACCACAAAAGTGATCCTCACATTGACAGACAGCATAAACCCGAACGTACCTATGATAGTGGCTATTCCTGTAAAAAGCTGCGTGAACCCCATAAGCAGCCCGTCCGCAAACTGATCTACATCTGCGATAACCCTGCTCACCACTTCTCCGTACGGATGTCTGTCAATATATTTAAGAGGCAGTACCTCGATCTTTCGGAACGCCTCATTCCGGATATCCTGCACTACCTGGTAGGTCATTTTATTGTTGCATACATTCATCAGCCACTGTGCCAGCGAAGTAACCAGCGTACAGATTCCGATCTGTATCATCACCTGTACCGCCCCCGGAAGGTCTACCTGCCCGGGGCCAACGATATGGTCTACCGCATATCCTGTCAGCTTCGGAATATAAAGTGTGAGCGCTACGGAAACCGCTGCCAGAAGGATCGAAAACACAACAAAGATCCTGTACTTTCCCAGATAGCGGAATACTTTTTTCAGCGTTTCCGACTGTCCTCTGCCTTTCTTATCTGTCATCTTTTCAGCCATTGGAAGCCACCTCCTTCGGAAACTGGGAATAATAGATCTCCTGATATGCCGGACAGCCCGCAAGCAGTTCTTCATGCGTTCCCGTACCTGCGATCTTCCCGTCTTCCAGCACAATAATCTGATCCGCATACTGAATGGAAGCGGCTCTCTGGG
>USKR01000022.1 GCA_900555215.1 uncultured Ruminococcus sp. | reverse complement strand
CTTCCGATCTGCAGATATATGCTGATCGCTTCTTCCAGAGGCGATACACTGCCGAGCAATCTCCAGGGGATCTGGAATGACCGCGCGTTTGCGGACTGGCAGTCAGATTACCATACGAATATTAATCTGCAGATGAACTACTGGCCGACCTATTCCACCAACCTGGCGGAATGTGCGTATCCGCTGATCGATTATGTTGACTCCTTAAGAGAGCCAGGCAGGATCACAGCGGCAATCTATGCGGGTATTGTAAGCGAGGATGGAGAAGAAAACGGGTTCATGGCGCATACGCAGAATACGCCATTTGGCTGGACATGCCCGGGCTGGGATTTCAGCTGGGGATGGTCACCGGCGGCAGTGCCGTGGATCCTGCAGAACTGCTGGGAATACTATGAGTATACCGGTGATTTTGACTATATGAAAGAATACATCTATCCGATGCTCAGAGAGGAAGCGGTAATGTACAGCCAGATGCTTGTCAGGGATGAGGATGGCAAATATGTTTCTTCTCCGACATTCTCACCGGAACAGGGACCGAGAACCAACGGAAACACCTATGAGCAGTCTCTGATCTGGCAGCTCTTTACAGATGCCATCATAGCAGGAAAGCTGGTGGGTGAGGACGAGGCAGTGCTTGCTGACTGGCAGGAGAAGCTGGATAATCTGAAAGGCCCTATCGAGATCGGCGATGACGGACAGGTAAAAGAGTGGTACATCGAGACATCCTTTAATAAGGATGCAGCCGGAAACACATTGGGCGAGGGCTACGGACACAGACATCTCTCCCACATGCTGGGACTGTTCCCGGGGGATCTGATCACTGCAGATACAGAGGAATGGTTTGAGGCAGCTAAGGTATCTATGAACCTGAGAACAGACTCATCTACCGGATGGGGCATGGGACAGAGGATCAATACATGGGCAAGGCTCGGCGACGGAAACAGAGCGCATAAGCTTATCACGGATCTGTTCGCCAGCGGGATTTATTCGAATTTGTGGGATACACATCCGCCGTTCCAGATTGACGGAAACTTCGGTATGACATCCGGTGTGGCTGAGATGCTCGTGCAGAGTAATGCGGGATATATCAATCTTCTTCCGGCGCTTCCGGATGTGTGGGCAAACGGAAGCGTAGATGGTCTTGTTGCCAGAGGTAATTTTGAGATATCCATGAACTGGGCAGACAAGAGGATCGAGAGTGCTTCCCTTCTGTCCAACAATGGCGGAGAAGCTATTGTACAGCTGACAGACGCGGCACTGGCGACAGTGACAGACAGTGATGGAAATGTAGTTGATTTCCAGGCAGTGAGCGAGGACAGAATCTCCTTTAACACAGAAGCCGGAAAGACATATACGATTTCCATGATCCCTGCCCCGGAAGAAGTGATCGCGGCACCGACAGGACTGGCAGCGGTAAAGACAGCGGACGGGAGCGTAGACCTGAGCTGGGATGCAGTGGAGGCAGAAGGCGAGATCACTTACAACGTATACCGTCAGATCGGTGATGGAGAATGGGTAGAGATCGAGACAGAGAATCAGGGGACTTCCATGACAGATCCGGACGCATATGATGTACTTGGAGAGCTGCATTATAAAGTTTCGGCAATCGTAAATGGAAAAGAGAGTGAGCTGAGTGACTCGGCTTCTGTGACAGACCTGCGGGACATGGCTGGAATGATCGATGATCAGGATGAGCGTATCAAATGGAGCGGGGCATGGGGCGACTGGTTCAATGACCCGAATTATGCAAATACGATCAAGTATTTGAATTCTCCGACCGGAACAGAGACGGCAGAGCTTACTTTCCTGGGAACAGGCATTGAACTGATTGTATGCAAAAATTATGACAGAGGCTTTTTGGAAATATCCGTTGACGGAGAAGTGTGCGAGACCGTGGATACATATTCATCCAGCACTGATCGCCAGGCGAAGATATTCTCCAAAGATGACCTGGAGTATGGCATCCATACGATCAGCGTACGGGCGACAGCTGAGAAATGCGAGGAAAGTACGAATTCAAAGGTTGAGATCGATGCGTTTAATGTACTCGATAATACGGCTGTAAAAGCGGAGTCTATTAAAGTGGCGCCGGTAAGCGGCATGACAACAGTGAGCAAGGCAGATACAGTGCTTCAGATGCAGGCGCAGATCACACCGGAAGACGCGACGGACAAGCGTGTTGTCTGGAGCGCAGCGGCAAGCGGAGCTGCCACGGCATCTATCGATGAATCCGGACTCCTTACGCTCAGCGGAGGGAACGGTGTGGTGACAGTGACAGCTGCATCAGCATCAGACAGCTCTGTGAGCGGAAGTGTGGATATTACAGTGGCGATCGCGTCAGATGATGCAAACAGCATGATCATCGAGGATTCTGTGGACAATTCAACACCGAACCCGGCGATCGACTGGTCAGGCAGCTGGAGCACCTGGGCGGGCGAACCGGACCGTCATCATGGCAGCACGAAGACAGAGTGCAGTACCGTAGGAGCATCCTTCAGTTATACATTTACTGGAACCGGCATCAGGGTGTATGTTCAGAAGCATGCTAATTTCTCCAGCTTTGACGTGACGCTGGACGGAGAATCCCAGGGCAATTACAGCATGAACGGAAGCAGTACAGGTGATGATCAGTCGCTGCTCTATGAGAACATGACTCTGGAGAACACAGAGCATACGATTACATTTACGATCGTAGAGAGAGACGGAAGAAGACAGTCCAATCTGGACTATATCGAGATCCTCATGCCAACAGATACGGTTGACAAATCTGTGCTTCAGGATGCCATCGAAGCATGCCGGGATCTGAGAGAAAAAGATTATACAGAAGACTCCTGGTCCGCATTAGAGGCGGCTCTGGAAGCAGCAGTAACAGCGATGAACAGCGAAGAAACGACAGAGGCTGAGGCGGCAGTTCTTGCAGAAGCGCTGAATGCAGCGAGAGAAGCGTTGGAAACAGCCCCGGTCGAACTGCCGATAGTTCCGGATGATGCAGAAGTTTCCGCTGTAGGAATCGGAACCACATCCCTTACACTGATGTGGGATGCAGTCGACAATGCGGATTCTTACAAAGTATATGCGACAGCGGACGGCGGAGAACGGACGGAAGCCGGAACTGCGGCAGATACATGGCTGCGAGTAGATAGGCTTGCGCCGGGAACAGATTATACCTTTGACGTTTATGCAGTGAACAATGCAGGAGAGTCTGAGGATGCTATGACAACAACAGCGTCTACCCTGCCGGAAGCAGATACAGAAGCACCTTCTAAAGTAGAGGGCATCCGTGTGCTTAGAGGAAGCACGGAAGACGAGGTGAGGATCCTCTGGAATCCGTCAACAGATGAGAGCGGAGATGATGTAAGCTACATTGTCTACGTCAACGGAGAAAAAGCAGCAGAGACAGATCAGACAGAATATGTTCTGAAGGATGTGGCAGAAGGAGAGGTATATCACGTACGCCTCGTAGCGGCAGATGCAAATGGAAACAAATCTCTGGCATCCTCCTTCCACTTTACTCTGGAGGACGTAAAAGGTCTGAAAGTAACAGACGTGGAAGCTCTGGACAAGATCACGGTGAAGAAAGGAACATCTGCGAAAGACCTGGATCTTCCGAAAACAGTTATGGTAACTCTGGAAGACACCAGACTCAGCGATGAGCTGGAAGTAAACTGGCAGACCGCAGGATTTGACGGTGATACAGTTGGAACCTATACTCTTGAAGGAGAACTCGTACTGAAAGACGGCATTGAGAATCCGGACGGGGTGAAAGCGGTGATTACCGTTGAAGTTACGGCGGACGGCAAACCGTCTACAGATCCGGGTGATGGCAGCCAGGATGGCGGAAACGGAGGAACCGGACAGAGTACGGACAAAGACGGCGCGGTACAGACCGGTGACAGCGCGCCGATCTTGGCAGCGGGGATCATGCTAGTCCTTTCCGCCGGAGCGGTAATATTCATGCTGAGGAAGAGAGTGAGAAAATAAAGAGCGGTCATGAAATGATAAAATAGCAGACCGAGGGAATGAGAAAAAGCAACGGTGTGGATTTTTCGGAATCCACGCCGCTGCTTGCTTCTAATCTGCTGTTAATCTTCAGAATGAAGCTGCAGATATTTTTTCGGAGTCATATTGTAGTATTTTTTAAAGGCATTTATAAAAGAATCAACAGATGTATAACCCGTATTTTCTGCGATTACACCGAGATCAGAACCTGCTTTTTTCAGCATGACACATGCTGCGGACATTCTTGCATCGGTCCGTTTTTGCGCGAACGTTTTGCCGTAATAGTCCTTCAGGAACCGTTCGGTCTGTCGGTCGCTAAGACCAAGGTGCATAGACAGACCTGCCAGTGTAATATCCCGGTATTCGTACAAAAAAGCCTTGTCTGTAAGAAAGCCTCGGCTTTCGTACAGGTTTTCGGAATGTGTGCCGGATAAAGTGCCGGGACGGGGAGTCTGATAGTTGCGTACAAGGAAAATTACAGCCTGTTGTAAAAGCGCGGATACTTCGGTAAGATATCCCACCCGTTTATGCTTGAGCTCCTTGAAGATCACTTTCAGGAGCGTATGGAGATCAGAAGCGTTTTCTCCGATCCAGAAAGGCGTATTAATAAACTGATCCAGACAGGATGGGGAAGAAGTGTCTTTATAAATATTAAAAAACACTGAATACTCAGTCATTGGGTTGCCGATATAAGGTACCTGTTCATGCTCGATATGAGGTCCGGTAATATAGAGCATATCAGGTACCAGTTTATAGACGCTGCCGTTAATCCTGGCGCTCCCATAGTCGGAAGAAATATAGTGGAGTTCATAGCTTTCGTTTCCGTGCGCATGTTTTGGGACCGGGACGAGAAATTGTTCACATGCGATATTGGATATGAAAAAAGATACATTTTCTATTACAAACTGGATATTGGGCTGATAGAACAAATTCATAATGGCTTTCTCTCTTTTTAAAGGTACTAAAAGCAGAAAAAATTCCGCATGATTGTTATTGCTTATACTTATATCTCTAAATTCCAGTGGTTTTCAAAATCCTTTTCAAATTCCAGCTCTTCATCGGATCCGGGAACAGGGATACCTATTGTCTCGCCTTTCCAGGATGAAAGATAAATCGCGTTTGATATCAGGAGGCTTTTTCTTGCCTCCTCCCACGGGGCGGTAAGTCCTTCGCGATTCCCTGAGTTTATGGCGGCGGCAAAGTTCTGTAAAATTTTCTGATAAGCATCAGGTTCTGTTTCCATAGGAAATCCTTCCCATGTTCCGGCCGGCATTTCAAAATTATCTCCAAGCGTTAAGCGGTATTCCTTTTCCGGACGGTCCAGGCGGCAGATGCGCACTCCGTCCGGCTGGCAGATGATAAGCCCGTCATCCATGGCAATCTCCAGGCGGTTCACACCCGGCGCTTCTCCCGTGGAGGCGGTGAAGACGCCTGTGGCGCCGTTATCCCATTCCAGATAAGCCGTTACCTCGTCCTCTACCTCGATAGGGTGGTATTTGCCGTTGTGGCAGAATGCACGTGTGCGGGCAGGCATGCCGCAGATCCACTGGAGCAGGTCCAGATTGTGGGGGCATTGATTGAGAAGTGTTCCACCTCCGTCCAGCTTCCATGTGCCTCGCCAGGAAGAACTCTGATAATAAGCATTGGAACGGTACCAGTCTGTCACAGTCCAGTTCATCCTTTTTAAACCGCCCAGTTCGCCGCTTTGTATGATCCGGCGGATATGCTGGTACGAAGGATAAGTGCGCTGATGAAAAATGTAGGCGCAGACAAGATCCTCCGGTCTGGCTTCTTCCATGAGGCGTGCCTGGCGGCTGTATATCCCGGCCGGTTTGTCGCAAAGGACATGCAGTCCGCGCTTCATGGCAGAGATACTCTGCTCTTCGTGGAGCCTGTGCGGGGTAGCGATAATGACCGCGTCCAGCCCGAGGTTTTCATCATCCACGGCATGGAATAAGGCATCCGCAGAGGTGTAGACCGGAAGGCTTTCCGGCAGAGCAGCGCAGTAAGCTCGAATGTTTCGGGCAGCGCCTTTGCGATGCGTATGTAAAATAGTGAGCGCCAGCCGGAGCCGACGACAGCATAACGGACTTTTGACATCATGTACCTCCTTGCGGAAAGCTGACATGTTATAAACTGATTAAAATTTTATCACTGTACAGTTGAAAATACAAGGTTTCTACGCTTGCTGTATCAGTGCCGGCAGGTGCAATATTATGAGGAAAAAGCGGGAATACCGCAGATCCAGGTTGATTAGGATCTGCAGTATCCCCGGACGGCAGGCTGCTGATTTTGAACTTGAAGAGATATAGTATATAGTATATTTACCTTACTCGGATCGTATTTCCCGCATAGATGAGATCCGGGTTGGAGATACCGTTTAATGCAGACAGAGCGCTGACTGTCGTGCCGAATTTTACGGCGATACCGCTCAGGGTGTCCCCGGGGCGGATGGTGTAATACTGTGCTCCGGAGCCGGCGGATCCTCCGGTTTCCGGGACGCGGATCGTGTTCCCTGCATAGATAAGATCAGGATTGGAGATACCGTTCAGAACGGAGAGGGCGCTTACCGTTGTACCGTAACGCTGGGCAATACCGCTCAAGGTGTCTCCGGGCTGGATCACATAGGTGATGTAATCAGGAGACGGGGACGGCGCAGGCGCGGGCGAACCGCCTGTCAGGTGATTAAGGCCTGCGGCTTTTATCGCGGCAGGGTAATCCACGTACCCGATATCCAGATCCACATCCCCCGATATGCCGGGGATGCTGCCCTGGCTTGTGTACTGCCAGATGCCGCAGTTCGTCCCGTCGAAACTGTCGGCGTAGCGGGCGTACCAGAAAGCATAACGCTGGGGGAGTGAACTGCCCAGATAGGTATCGAGGAAATTGCGGTTGGTATAGAACATTGCATAATAGCCGTTTTCTTCTAACCGGTTACAGAAACTTGTCACGATCTGCTTTGCGAGGGAGGCGTTTATGGTCACGCCTTCACCTGCCGCATAGGCGACCGATGCCTGCTCGATATCATAGCAGACCGGATAATCGAGTCGGTATCCGGATATAGTACTCAGGCAGCCGTCAGCCTCCTGCGCGGCTGTCTGCGGGCTGACTGCGTAGCAGAACCAGTAAACGCCGATGGGGAGACCAATGCGGTTGCATTCAGATGCATTTCTGTGAAACTGTTTATCTACGGTGCCGAAGCCATATCCTGCCCGGAGCATGGCGAACTGGTATCCCGCGGCTTTGACCCGCTCCCAGTCAACGGTACCTTGAAATTCACTGACATCAAGTCCTTTTATACTCATAGGGATCAGACCTTTCTATAATATAAATGTGTCCCGGAAGGCGTCAAAAAAGAGCTGCCGGGTTTGGTTTAATATATGCACAAACACAGAGGGGTGTGATGGCGGTTCTGTTTGTGTATTAAAGTCAGAACATCACCCTTTTTCTATTGCCCATCCGTCAAAACTGCCATATAATAAAAAATGATTGATAATTTTTTATCGATATTATACAAATGGATCAAAGGAGGTATCCCATGTTAGATCAGAGCTACTATGACAAGACGGATGAGATCATCGCGGAGCACGGCTCAGACCAGGCTTCACTGATCCCTATCATCCAGGACATCCAGACGGAATACCGCTACCTTCCGCCGGAGCTTCTCAATTATGTGGCTGGGAAGCTTGGCATTACGGAAGCAAAGGCATACAGCGTAGCAACGTTTTATGAGAATTTTTCCTTCGAGCCGAAGGGAAGGTTCGTGATCAAAGTGTGTGACGGCACTGCCTGTCATGTGCGTAAATCCATCCCGATCCTTGAGCGTCTGTACAGTGAGCTGGGACTGTCTCCGGACAAGGCGACCACGGATGATATGATGTTTACCCTTGAGACGGTTTCCTGCCTCGGGGCGTGCGGACTTGCCCCGGTTATGACAGTGAACGATAAAGTGTACCCGGCTATGACGCCGGATGCAGCGGCGGATTTGATTCGAGAGTTGAGAGGAGTTTAGAGCGTATGGACAGAATAGTGAACAGAGAAGCTCTCGAACAGGTGCGGGAGACTTCAAAAGCACAGATCGAGAACAGCAGATGCAGGATCCTGATCTGCGCCGGCACAGGATGCCTGGCGGGCGGATCGGGTCAGATCTATGAGAGGATGTGCGAGCTGGTGAAGGAGCATCCGGATGTGGAAGTGCATTTCGGTCCGGAGATTGCCCATGGCGACGGTGAGATCGGAGTAAAGAAAAGCGGGTGCCACGGATTCTGTGAGATGGGACCGCTTATGAGGATCGAACCCCAGGGTATCCTCTACACAAAGGTAAAACCCGAGGACTGTGATGAGATCTTCCACAGGACGATCGAGAAGGGGGATGTGATCCGGCATCTTCTCTTTAAGCAGGACGGTATCGAGTACCGGAAACAGGAAGAGATCCCATTCTATAAAAAACAGACCAGAAACGTGCTTAGGAACTGCGGACATATCGATGCAGAGCATATTCAGGAATACATATCCACAGGCGGGTACAAAGCGTTGGAAAAAGCGTTGTTCGAGATGAAGCCTGAAGATGTGATCAAAGAGGTGTCAGACTCTAACCTGCGCGGACGAGGGGGCGGCGGGTTCCCGACGGGATACAAATGGTCGCAGGTGGCGAGACAGCAGGAAAAGGAACGGTTTGTAGTCTGTAACGGAGACGAGGGTGACCCGGGAGCATTCATGGACCGCAGCATTATGGAAGGCGATCCCCACAAGATGATCGAAGGCATGATGATCGCAGCGTACGCGGTAGGCGCGAAGGAAGGCTATATTTATGTGCGCGCGGAATATCCGCTGGCGGTCAGCCGCCTGAAGCTGGCGATCTCCCAGGCGGAGGAATGCGGTCTGCTCGGAGACAATATTCTTGGAACAGATTTTTCATTCCGGCTGCATATTAACCGTGGAGCCGGGGCATTCGTCTGTGGCGAGGGAAGCGCTCTGACGGCGTCCATAGAAGGAAACAGGGGAATGCCCAGAGTAAAACCGCCAAGGACAGTGGAGCAGGGATTGTTCGGGAAACCGACCGTATTGAATAATGTAGAGACGTTTGCTAACGTGCCGATGATCATTATGGAAGGCGCGGACTGGTTCAAGAGCATCGGACCGGAAAACAGTCCCGGCACGAAAGCGTTTGCGCTGACTGGAAGCGTGAAGCATACAGGGCTTATCGAAGTGCCGATGGGAACTACGCTGAAAGAAGTTATCTTTGATATCGGAGGCGGCATCAAAGGCGACGCCGCATTCAAGGCAGTACAGATCGGAGGTCCTTCCGGCGGATGTCTCACAGACGAGCATCTGAATGTGAGCCTGGATTTTGATTCCCTGAAAAAAATGGGGGCGATGATCGGCTCCGGCGGTCTTGTCGTCATGGATAATAATACGTGTATGGTCGAAGTGGCAAGGTTCTTTATGAACTTTACCCAGAATGAGAGCTGCGGGAAGTGCGTGCCCTGCCGCGAGGGGACAAAGAGGATGCTGGAGATCCTGGAGCGCATCGTGGCAGGAAACGGGGAAATGGAAGACCTGGATCTTCTGGAGGATCTGGCGAGGACGATCACGGAGACCGCGCTGTGCGGACTCGGTAAGAGTGCTGCCCTGCCGGTCATGAGTACGCTGAAACTCTTCCGCGACGAGTATGTTGCGCATGTGGTGGATAAGAGATGCGAGTCTCACACATGTTCGGCTCTGAAGCGGTATGTGATCAGCCCTGAGCGGTGTAAGGGATGCTCCAAGTGTGCAAGAAACTGCCCGGCGGACGCGATCAGCGGCAAGATCAAAGAACCGTTTGAAATCGACCCGAAGAGATGTATTAAGTGCGGAGCCTGCGAGAGCTCCTGCGCGTTTGGCGCGATACATGTGGAATGGTAGGAGGAGACGAGCATGAGTTATATGACAATAAACAACAGAAGAGTGACATTTACTAACGAGAGAAACGTGCTTTCCGTGATCCGCAAATCCGGCATCGACCTGCCTACATTCTGCTATCATTCTGAGCTGTCTACATACGGGGCGTGCCGTATGTGCGTAGTGGAAGACGACAGAGGTAAGATTTTTGCATCCTGCTCGGAAGTGCCGAGGGACGGAATGGTGATCTATACGAATACACCGAGACTTCAGCATCACAGGAAGATGATCATCGAGCTTCTGCTGGCGGCGCACTGCCGTGACTGTACGACCTGCGCAAAGAACGGAGTCTGTACGCTTCAGAAGCTGTCGAGACAGCTCGGCATTACAAGGGTGCGCTTTGAGAATAATAAGAAACAGCTCCCGCTGGATACTTCGTCATGCTGGATTTGCGCAAGGACGAGAACAAGCCGTACGTCACCACGCTCGGCCTCGA
>USKR01000021.1 GCA_900555215.1 uncultured Ruminococcus sp. | reverse complement strand
TGATATAAGTTCTAAACTTCCCCCTGCTTAAATTTCATTATCATCTCATTCGTCAGACTGTCCCTGGACGGTTCAACCGGGATTTCCTCACGCTCGAACCACTCTGCCAGAGACAGTTCGTCCCGGTCAAGCGTAATCTTATCACTGCCGTCCAGGTCACAGTAAAATCCCATAAGCAGTGTATCGCTGAACGCCCACGGCTGGCTTTTGTAATACCGGATATTCCTGACCTTCAGCCCGACTTCCTCCATAACTTCTCTTGCTACCGTCTCTTCCACTGTCTCGCCAATTTCAGTAAATCCCGCGAGCAGAGCATATTTCTTGTACGCCCGCCCCGCATACTTAGACATCAGTATCCGGTTTCCGTCTGTCACCCCTATAATTACTGCCGGACAGATCCTTGGGAATTCCATATTGCTGCAGGAATCACATCTGAGCATCCGCTCCTTTTGATCCCTTACCATCATCTTACCACATCGGCCGCAGTATTTGTGATTTTTATACCAATTATAGAGCTGATATCCCGTAATCCCGGCAAATGCATGATACTGGGGATCTGCCGCCCGGAAAATCTCCGTATTCTCCATTGTGAAATCCGAAAGGGGCTCCCTGTTGATATCCCGGACCAAATAATAACGCTCATCGTCAACCGAAAACAAATATATGTAATCTTCGTATATCTCTTCATTAAGCCGCTCCAGCTCGCTGAACCTCGGGAATACAATTCCCGATGAAGTTTTCTTCATAAGCGCCTTGTGGTCTTCATAATATAATGCCCAGCAGTCCCCGTCCGGCGGCACGGGTTTATATTGATTATACAGATGTTTTGGCTGTATATCCTGTATCATCTCAGTCTCTCCTTAAACTCTCTCTGCGCTTCCCGCCTCTGGTCTTTTTTTGCAATGTCATCCCTCTTATCATAGAGCTTCTTTCCTTTGGCAAGACCGATCTCTATCTTTACGAGACTCCCTCTGAAATATACTTGAAGCGGCACCACTGTAATGCCCTGCTCCTTCATTTTACCGAAGATTTTATTGATCTCCTTTTTATGAAGCAGGAGTTTCCTTATGCGAAGCGGATCTTTATTAAAGATATTTCCTTTCTCATAGGGAGAAATATGCATTCCATATATATACATCTCACCGGATTCAACCCGTATGAATGCTTCTTTTATACTGCACTTTCCCATACGGAGAGATTTGACCTCCGTACCGTGAAGCACGATCCCCGCTTCATATTTCTCGAGTATGAAATAGTCATGATATGCTTTTTTATTATTCGCGATCAATTTTGTCTCTGACTTTGCCATATTGTTTCTCCCTAAACGATCTCAAAATTCACTGTACGCTGCACTTTATCCGCATCGGTCACCCGCACTCTGACACTCTGTCCAAGCTTGTATGTCCTGCCCGTATGCACTCCGACCAGTTCGTAATCCTGCTCCACAAACTCATAATGGTCATCCCGCATATCCGCCACATGGACAAGTCCTTCCACTGTATTGGCAAGCTCTACATACAGCCCCCACCGGGTCACGCCCGAAATCACGCCGTCATATTCCTCTCCAATGCGTTCTCTCATATATTCAGCTTTTTTCAGTTTCACAACTTCCCGCTCTGCTTCCTCTGCAGTCCGCTCCTTCATGCTGCACTGCGCCGCCGTTTCAGGCAGGATCTCCGCATAGTGCGAGATACGCGCCTCCCCCAGCCTTCCGCGCAGATTATCCTTAATGATCCTGTGTATCTGGAGGTCCGGATATCTGCGGATCGGAGAAGTAAAGTGGGTATAATACTTTGCAGCCAGACCGAAATGCCCCGTATTCTCTGTGGAATAGCGCGCCTGTTTCATCGAGCGCAGGGCAAGACGGCTGATCAGCGCCTCCTCCGGAGTCCCGTCCACTTTCCCGAGAAGCTTCTGTATCTCCTTAGGTCTCACTTCATTCCGCACATGGATGTGATATCCAAAATTGTTAATAAAAGCTGAAAGCTGACGTATTTTCTCCTCGTCAGGCGTATCATGCGTCCGATAGAGGAACGGCACATCTCTCCAGAAATACTCCTCTGCCACAGTCTCGTTCGCCATGAGCATAAAATCCTCTATGATCTTTGTGGCTGCATTTCTCTCATATGGTTTGATCTCTACGGGCTTTCCCTCTTCATCCAGAATAACCTTAGTCTCCGGAAAGTCAAAGTCAATAGATCCCCTTCTCCCTCTGCGTTCTCTGAGGATATCCGAAAGTTCTTTCATCTGCAGGATCATTGGAACGACTTCTTCGTTTTCATGCAGAGCCTCTTCCTCACTCTCCAGGATCTTGGCAACTCCATTGTAGCTCATTCTTTTGTCCACGCAGATCACTGTCTCTGCGATCTCGTGGTCCAGCATCTCACCGGAAGGACTGATTGTCATGATACACGACAGTGCCAGGCGCTCCTCCCCCGCATTCAAAGAGCAGATCCCATTTGACAGCACATGGGGCAGCATAGGGATCACCCGGTCTGCAAGATATACACTTGTCCCTCTCTCAAATGCCTCCTTATCCAGAGCACTCCTCTCCTGCACATAATTTGCCACATCTGCAATATGCACTCCCAGCCGGTAATTTTCTCCTTCTTTTGCAAGAGAAACTGCATCGTCCAGATCTTTTGCGTCTTCGCCGTCGATCGTCACCATCTGCCAGCCGCGCAGATCTTTCCTCCCCGCACAGTCCGCCTCGCTGACAGGCTTACCCACACGGACAGCCTGCCCGATGACTTTTTCCGGAAATTCCGTCTTTATTCCCATATCCATTACTATCGAAAGGATATCAGTCCCCGGATCATTAACATGCCCGATAATTTCCACGACTCTCCCCTCAGGCTTCATATGTTCTCCGCCGTATGACGTCAGCTCCACAACTACCTTGTGACCTGTCATGGCGCCCATTTCCTTTCCTGCCGGGATATAAATATCATTCAGGTATCTCTGGTTATCCGGCCGCACAAAACCATAGCTCCTGCATTTTTCATATAATCCTACTACACGCGTAACGCCGTGTGAGATAACACGCACGATCTTTCCTTCCCTGCGGCGTCCGGAAGGCGCAGCGGTAATAATAAATTCCACCTCATCCCCCTGGAACGCGCCGCACAGGTTTTCTTCAGAGATAAATACATCGTCGCCTCCGCTTTCCGGCGTCACAAAACCGAATCCTCTCGAATTTGCCTGAAACACGCCCCGCAGACGCTCCGCATGTCCTTTGCTGTATTTCCCCCGTTTCGAGAGCGCGATCTTCCCCTCCTCCACAAGGGCGTCCAATACTTCTTTCAGCTCATCCCTCTGTTCTCTGGGGATCTGAAGCACTGCCGCTATCTCTTTTATCTTCATAGGGACATAAAAATCGTCACAGATAAAATCAAATATAACCTTTTTGCGCTTTTCAAATGTCTGTTCCATAGTCCACTCCTCACTGCATGCAGCTGAGATCTACCCTGCCGTCCATGCATGGCTTTTTCCCTAAAAAAGATCATTTCATTGAAGAAGCCTCGTCAAAAATCCGTAAAAAACATCTCAAAAATAATATAAGCACCCTATCCCATTATAGAGTGCTTACGTTAATCATTATCTTCTGATATAGTATTTTTCATACTAATTAAAGATTCCCAGATTGAGTACGACTGCCAAAATAATGAACAAAGCAGCCACTATCCTGGTAACTTTTACGAGAGTCCCTTCCATAGAACGCCCTTTATTGTGTCCCCAGTATGTATCTGCAGCACCGCTGATCGTACCGAGACCTGCTGACTTACCTTCCTGCAGCAGAATAATCGCAGCCAACGCAATACAGTCTATAACAAAAATGATCGTTAAAACAATCTTCAAAACATCCATTTTTACACCTCCTGCGGATAAACCACGATTATTTTATCACAGTTGCCTGCACTTTGCAAGCCTAAAAGATCCCAAATATCTTTTCCCTGAATGCTCCGTAAAGGCTGTCATAATCCGTATACTGGATTTTGCTGTCCTTGAATCTGTTTCCCCACTCATCCCTGATCTGGTCCGCGATCAGAACAGCATCCTCGTGCTCTGTCATCAGGATAGCCGGGAAAACATAATAGATCATGAAGAAATTTAAATCCAGTTGAAGCGGTCCGCTTATCCTGCCGTTTTTTGAAGAGGCAAATTCATGTTCAACACTCTCCGCAAACACCTTTGCGATCTCTTTCGCCTTTTCATTTTTATTTTCAGCCTTTTCTGTCAGTTCTGTCATCTCCCGGAAATAATGTCCGTAATCCTCAACAAAGGCTTCCATATTTTGTTTATACGAAACCTTCTTAAGTTTCTTCATCATCGGCTTCATATTTTCAAAAACAGTCTCCACATGATCCAGCATACCTCATCCTCCATCTGTCATCTTATCAATCAGTAACTACGCCCTTCTGAAGCATAATATTTGCATAAAGAGCCGATTCCCCTGTAGCAATGATCGCATATACCTTTTTCGCCTCTTCATAGAATGCAAAACGCTCGATCTGCCCTACCACAGCATCTCCTCTGTCATCATGCTTGCGGATAATCTCTTTGTATGTATCCCAGATCGGTGTTTCAACATCATCCCCCGGCATAACTTCCATCAGATTTACCGGATGTTCCACATAAGTATCCAGAGGAAATACCTGAAGGATCGCATCGAGAAGCTCCGGCACCCCGTGTCCGTCACAGCGGATCACGATCGCATCTTTTCCCATGGACTCAGCAGGAAAATTTCCATCAGAGATAACCAGCCTGTCGCTGTGTCCCATCTCAGAGAGAACCATCAAAAGCTCTGGTGAAAGTATTTTCGGAATTCCTTTTAACATATCATATCCTCCTGATTATAATATTTTTTCTTTTAAAAAGGAACCGGGAATTTCCCGATTCCTTTCTATTACAGATCTGTCAGTATCTGACATCCCTGTCTGCACGTTTTTTGATTGCTGATTAGTCGTACAGGTTCGGAGCAATGCTCTCGTCTTCCATGTTCTCAGCGTCATACCAGTAGCTGTCTGTTGCGATATCTTCTACTTCATTTCCTTCGCAGTAGTCATACAGAGCCTTGATAGCCAGGTTACCCTGATCAACCGGAGCCTGTGTAACTGCACCGATGAGTGTTCCATCAGCAACAGCTGCTTTCAGTGTAGCACCAGCATCGAATCCGACACCAACGATACCCTCTTCCGGAGTAGCTGCAAGTACGCTTAAGTTCTGGTTAGCTGTGAGGACACCCTCTGCTGTAACCTGGTTAGAACCGAAGATAGCGATCGTATCTTCTTTGTTCATGATGTTGGAAGCCTCTGTTGCGGACAGCTCAACAGTTGTCTGAGCCGGTACAGCTACTTCGATGATAACATCAGCTGATCCCTCGTCGCCGTTGTTCTCTACCTGATCAACATAGTACTGGTTTCCGATAACTGCTACAGTCTTTCCGTCAGCCTCGATGAGCTCTTTCATCTTGTTGATGAATCCCATTCCACGTCCGGAAATGTTAGCGGATGTAGCATCCTGGTTAACTTCACCGATTCTTACCTGCTCTGTAGCGTTTGCGATCGTATCTTTGATCACTTCATACATATTCTCTGCTGCAACAGCTCCAGCCGCCTCATTGTCAGTAGCGATCGTAGCGATTACAGATCCTTCCGGAGCATCCGGCACACCTGTGTCGAAGCATACTACCGGGATCTCTGCGTCAAGAGCATCCTTAAGAGAATCGATAACTGCGCTCTGGTCGTTAGCTGCAAGCGCGATACCATCCGGATTCTGGCTGATCGCGTTGTTCAGCATGTTAACCTGGTCAGCGATATCAGACTCTGCGTTCGGTCCTGTTGTATTTACAGTAACTCCCAGCTCCTCAACTGCTGCGTCGATTCCCTGGATAGCTGCCTGCCAGTATGTAGACTGGAAGCTCTTAACTACAACTTCGAAATGATAGCTGCTGCCGCTGTCTGCGCTGTCTCCGCCGTCAGATGTGTCTCCTCCATCTTTGCTGCCGCATCCTGCTACTAATCCAGCTACCATACATCCGCCAAGTAACACTGCTAAAACTTTCTTTTTCATATTTCATATCCTCCTGAAATAATTTTTTCCGGCCATGTTCGGAATCCGTATGTCCGGGTCTGGGGTTTTCCAGCCGGATACCGTGCACATATCCATCTGTTCATTTCCCGTACCGTACTTGCGTTTTCCAAGGCATGGCCTGCCTTTTGCTTATATAGTAACAGCCGGCAGTTTGTCTTTATTTGTCCGAGATATTCTCCCGGCTGTTATCTATCATTATGGTTCAATATTTAATTGTCCGATTAATTACCTTCTCTTTTTCTCTTCAGGATATCGAAGAGTACGGCTGCGATCAGCACAAGACCTGTGATGATCTGCTGCCAGTTCGCTGTCAGACCGATAAACGGAAGACCTGTCTTCAGCAGACAGATAACGAACACACCTACCAGAGTACCTGTAATGCTTCCCACAGCGCCTGTCATGGACGTACCGCCCACGATCGCACCGCCGATCGCATCGAGCTCGAATCCGGCACCGCTTCCCGGCTGTACTGTTGCAAAGATTGCTGAGTACGCGATTGCTGCAAGTCCTGCGAATAATCCGCAGATCACATATGCCATTACATGATAGAACTTAACATTTACACCGGAAAGTCTTGTTGCTTCTTTGTTACTTCCGATCGCGCGTGTATAACGTCCCATTTTTGTATGGTTCAGCACAAAGCTCATAACGATCACAAGAAGGATGATCCACAGGAATCCGATCGGAATATTCTGTCCGCCCATCTTGATCTTAAAAATGCTTCTGAACCATCCGCCCGGTGCTGTTGCTGTCGGCCACGGAATACCGTATCCGCCTACAACCATTGCTCCGAATCCGCGAGTGATCATACATGTACACAAGGTTGCCAGGAATGCCGGCAGATCCATAAGGGATAACGCCGAAGATAACTCCCATCAGGACTGTCACGAGCATACCTGCCGCCACAGGCCATCCCTGATGTACGACCAGATAACCGCCGATCAGTGAATAACAGATCAGACCTGTACCGATGGAAAGGTCAACACCTGCCGTCAGCAGCGGGAATGTAACTCCGATCGCCATCAAAGCGATATAATATGAATAATCCAGAATACTTACTACTGTTGTATATTTTCTAAATCCCGGGCTCATTGCACAGAAGAAGATAAACATTACAATGACAATGATAAGGACAATAAATTTCTGTCCACCCATCCTGTCAATGAACGACTTGTTCGTGCCGGCCGTCTTACTTGCTGTTTTATTTGCCATCACGTTTTCCTCCCTAATTTATCTCTCTCGTAGCCATATTCATGATATTTTCCTGTGTAGCTTCGGAAATATCCAGCTCACCGGTCTTCTTACCCTCACACATAACGACGATCCTGTCGCTCATACGTAAGATCTCGGTCATTTCTGAGGAAACCATTATAATGGCTTTGCCTTCTGCCGCAAGCTGGTTCATCAGCTTGTAGATTTCGTTCTTCGCACCTACGTCGATACCTCTTGTCGGCTCATCGAAAATGAGGATATCACAGTTTCTTGTAAGCCATTTTGCAATAACGACTTTCTGCTGGTTACCACCGGACAGGTTCACAACAAGCTGATCCACACTCGGTGTCTTGGTTGCAAGAGATTTTACAAACTTCTCAGCAACTTCTTTCTCTTTTTTCTTGTTGATGAACGGACCGTTTGAGAACTCGTCCAGATCAGCCATTGTCGTATTCTCGGCAACTGTCTTCTGAACAACGATACCAAATCTCTTTCTGTCCTCTGACAGATAGCCGATACCGTTCTTAACCGCATCCTGCGGGCTCTTGATCGTAACTTTCTTGCCATTGACGTAGATATCTCCGCTGTCGATCGGATCCGCGCCGAACAGGGCTCTCATCGTCTCTGTACGTCCTGCGCCCATCAGTCCTGAGAAGCCGAGCACTTCGCCCTTGTGAAGCTCGAAGCTTACATCCTGAACCATCTTGCCGGCGTTGAGGTGCTCTACCTTCAGTACAACCGGCGCTCCCGGAGGTGTCATGTTCTTCGTCTTCGGATCTTCGTAAATAACACGACCTACCATCATGTTGATGATATCGTCTTTTGTTGAATCTTTCGTGATCAGCGTTCCGACATACGCGCCGTCACGCATTACCGTTACACGGTCTGTGATCACCTTGATCTCATCCATACGGTGGGAGATATATACAATACCCAGACCCTGATCACGAAGATCGCGGATGATCTTAAACAGCTCCTCGATCTCTGCCTCTGTCAGCGCTGCTGACGGCTCATCAAAGATAATAACTTTTGCTTCGTGGGAGATAGCCTTTGCGATCTCGCACATCTGCTGTTTTCCGACTGTAAGTCTGCTCATCGTCTCCGTCGGATCGATGTCGATATGCATTCTGTCGAAAAGCTTTCTTGCCTCTTCATTCATTTTCTTGTCATCGATGCTGATGCCCTTTTTGAACTCTCTTCCGATGAAGATGTTCTGTGCAACAGTCAGATGACCAAGCATGTTAAGCTCCTGATGCACGATAACGACACCTGCATCCTGTGCTTCACGTGTATTATGAAATTCTACTTCTTTTCCTTCATATGTAATCGTTCCGGAATCTTTTTTGTAGATACCTGTCAGCACTTTCATCAGTGTTGACTTTCCGGCACCATTCTCTCCCATGAGTGCGTGTACTTCACCTTTTCTGACTTCCAGATCTACATGGTCCAGCGCATGAACACCCGGGAAAGATTTGTCGATCCCTTTCATTGTTAATATAACTTCGCCCATATTCTTTACCCTTGCCTTTCTCAATCACACTTTCTGATTTCCATGTATCGTCATTAGTTCTTTCTGCGTCTTGCTACAACGTCAGCGAATACTGCAACGATAACAATGAGTCCTGTGATGATAAGCTGTAAGTTCTTATCCAGGCCAAGTGCCATGATACCTTCCTGCAGAAGAGAGATGATAAATACGCCTATGATCGTACCGCTGATCGAAGCAAGACCGCCTGCCATTGAGGTTCCGCCCATAACGCAGCCCGCGATCGCCTCGTTGTTGTACTGGTCGCCATAACCGGGCTGAACTGTTGTGTATGCTCCAACATAAAAGAGTGCTGCAATACCAACCAGGAGACCGCAGAGTACATACGCGGACATCTCCCATTTTTTTACATTTACACCGGAAAGCCTTACCGCTTCCTTATTACTTCCAAGAGAAAGGATATAGCGTCCCATCTTTGTCTTGTTCAGGATGACTGCACAGATAACTGCGACCAGAAGAAGGATGATCAGTCCTACCGGAATCCCTTCCCATGTCACCAGCCTTCTGAACCATCCGCCGTCTGCCGATGACTGCGGCCAGCTTACAGACTGTGTCTTTGTAAATACTGATGCAACACCTTTCGCAATGTTCATACTGGCGATCGAGGTGATGAATGACGGCACATCCCAGTATGCCACAAGGTATCCGTTGAAGATACCAAACACGATTCCCACGACCAGGCTGATCACGATAGCTGCTCCCATCGGAACACCATTCATTGTAAAACTAAAGCCTGCGATCAGCGCACAGCAGAACATGACCGGACCGATGGAGAAATCAATTCCTCCTGTCGCGATTACGAACGTAACTGCCAGAGATAAGAATCCCAGGAAGTACGCGTAGTTCAGAGCGCTCAGAATACGGCGTGTGCCTACGAAAGAGCCCCCTGTCAGGGCACAGAACAGAGCGTACATCAGAAGAAGTACGATGCACAGCACGATCCTGTTAAATCCCACCTTTTTAACTAAAGGATTTTGTTTGATACTTTCCACTTTTCTTCCTCCCATCTTTTGCTTCGATGCATTGTTTCGATTCATGGTGCCTCACTTATTCTGATTCCCCCATTCCTCGTTTTTTCGTGTAACGGTTCGCTTTTTCCCTATTCTTTTTATTTGTTGTTTTTCAGGCACTTTTCACACTATTTGTTAATGCAAAGCAGCTTTCTTGTCAAATTATACAACCCGCACCCTGCTTTGTCAATAAATCACAGATATTTAAGGGTGAACCGGTTCGCTTTCGTTATTGTGCCCGATTATCACGGTCGTTTTCCTTGCTTCCGGCATATAATTTGTGCAGTTCTCCAAATTTACAAAAAACTCTTGACCGAATCCCCCCGCTGTATATCAGCGGTAAAACTCACCCGCACGGGGCCGCCTTTTTCCACATGGTCGATCCTTGCCAGGAGCATCTGGACCGCCTTTGCCGACATCTCTCTCATCGGCTGCGATACGATCCACAGCTTCGGCCGTATGACTTTGGCCAAAAGCATATCATCGAACCCTATGACCGAGACATCGTCCGGACAGTTCATGCCCGACTCATTCAGGGCGAGGATCCCGCCCAGGGTCGTATCATAGTTGCTCAGGATCACCGCTGTAGGCGGCTCATCCATCTCCAGCAGCCCTTTCATGCCCTGATAGCCCAGCTCGAAGGAGTGTCTTCCGCCCACCCGGTATCCTTCGGGGACA
>USKR01000020.1 GCA_900555215.1 uncultured Ruminococcus sp. | reverse complement strand
AAGCGCCTTGCGCTGGAAGCCGGCGAAGACCCGGTCCGCAACACAATGGATTATTACCTGAAATCAATTGAGACCATTTACAGCATCAAACATAAAAACGGGGCGATCCGCCGCGTAAACATCAATATCGCGGCAACGACCGTGGACAATTACCGCCTCTTAAAGGAAGCAGGGATCGGCACATACATCCTCTTTCAGGAGACATACCACAAAGAAAGCTATCTTGAGCTCCATCCGACCGGACCGAAGCACGATTACAATTACCACACAGAAGCAATGGACCGCGCCATGGAAGGCGGCATCGATGATGTCGGCTTAGGAGTGCTTTTCGGACTGGACAAATATCGTTATGAATTTGCAGGACTGCTCATGCATGCGGAGCATCTGGAAGCCGCTTTCGGAGTAGGTCCACACACGATCAGTGTGCCAAGGCTGAAACATGCCGATGACATTGATCCCGATGACTTTGACAACGGAATCGATGACGATACCTTTGCCAAGATCGTTGCCTGCATCCGAATCGCCGTTCCCTACACTGGCATGATCATTTCCACAAGGGAAAATCAGAAAACAAGAGAGCGTGTTCTTCATCTCGGCATCTCCCAGATCAGCGGCGGTTCTAGGACCAGCGTGGGCGGCTACTGCGAGCCGGAGCCGGAAGATGAGAAGTCCGAGCAGTTCGATGTCAGCGATAACCGCACACTAGATGAAGTCGTGCGCTGGCTCATGGAGATGGACTATATCCCCAGCTTCTGTACGGCATGCTACCGCGAGGGACGCACAGGCGACCGTTTCATGTCTCTGTGCAAGAGCGGGCAGATCCAGAACTGCTGTCATCCGAACGCTCTGATGACGCTGAAGGAATATCTGATGGATTACGCATCACCTGAGACGAAGGCGATCGGAGATAAACTGATCGAAAAGGAAGTGCTGAATGTGCCGAATGAAAAGGCAAGAGCAGTTGTCCTTGAGAACCTGAGGCTGATCGAGCAGGACAACAGGAGAGATTTCCGTTTCTAAGGGCTGAAAATCTGAATATAAAAACGGGACTGTCAGTTAAAAGAAGGACAGGCGCGCGGCTCATATGAGCAGGCACCTGTCCTTTTTATAATAGGCTTTTATTCTGCTGTAAAATTTCTTAAATATAATATCCGCCGCCATATCCGCCGCAGCACAGCCCGCTTCCTCCGCAGCAGAGATTGCACAGCATATTCGCCACGCACAGCTTCACGCAGCAGCTGGTGTCAAACGTTCCCGGATATCCGAAAGACATCTGGCGCTGCTGATACCATGTGCCGCCGTTCTGAAGCCGGTCAAGCAGCATCTGATACTGCATATTCCCCGGATCCAGGCGAACGGCTTCTTTTGCCTGCTCCAGCGCCGTTACATTATTGCCGAGACCGGAATTTGCCGACGCGCTGTAAAAATACCAGAGGGCACTCCTTTCCCTGATCCCGGCCAGTACATTGAGCGCTTCCTTATAGTGTCCGCTGCGTATGTAGTTGGCGGCGGCGCGCAGATGAACGTCTTCTTCCGTCTCCTGTCGGTTCTGTCTGCTGCCTCCGTATGCGCCTGATCCGCCGAATCCTTCGAATGGACCATATCCTCCAAAAGTTCCTTCTCCATTCGAATCTCCATATCCGTCAGATGAGTATCCTCGCTCCCGTTCATCCATGATCTGCTGGTATGCCTGCTGTACTTCCTTAAACTTTGCTTCAGCTTCTTCTTTATTAGGATTATTGATATTTGCATCCGGATGATACTTTCTGCTCAAACGGCGGTATGCCTTTTTCACCTCATCGTCCGAGGCATTTCTGTCCACACCTAACAGACTGTATGGATCTGTCATCTTATTTCTCCCTTCAGAGCCTTGTTACAGGCAGGTTCCCTGCATCAGCTCTTTTTGATAAACGTAGTGCCGCACTTCGGGCAGCGCACCTCGATCTTTCCCTTCCCTTTCGGGATGCGGATCTTCTGTTTGCATGACGGACAAGTATAGATATGGTAGACTCTGCGCTGCTGCCAGATGTTTTTCTGTTTCCGGAAAAAATTTCGAATTCCGTATGTTTTTGCAAGGAACGCCTGATTCTCCGCATAGCGCTTCTGCACATTTCTGGAAAACACCCGGAAATAGCAATAGATTACCAGTATCCAGCCAAGTATGTAAAAAATGAACCCTGCGATGTTATCCACAAAGACCGAGGACACGACCACAGCGATAAGACCTAAGATCAGCAGAAATTTAGAAAGCTGATCCACTCCGTATCTTCCCTGCATAAAACGAATCAATTTTTCTTTCATTATTTATCCATCCTTTTAAATTTAGAATATGGGATATATTTTCCTCCGGTTTCCACGCAAAGTCAATTAAAATTCAATTAAATATTCAGAATATTCTCCCCAAAGGGGTCAGACCCCTTTTCCTCAAATATTCAGAATATTATTACAAATCTCATCTGAAATCAGATACACAATACGTGAATCATTGATCATCACATAACGGTTTCCATTTCCGTCCTCTCCACCGATATACAAAGTCAGTACTTTGTCTTCGTCGTCTTGTGTATAAACTGCCTCCACAGTGATCCGGGCTGTTTCGTCCAGACCAAATCCAGCCAGGTCTTCATCTGCTGCTGAGTAGTCTGCCGCCTCTGACAGTTCCACCGCGCCTAGCCCCCCGGCAATTGCCGTGATATCTTCTTCCTGTTCTTCATTTTCACTGTCATAGACCGTGATCTGCCCATTCTGTGTGATCGTCTCTTTTACAAGATTTCCGCTGCCGATACTCGGATATTCATCGAACTGCGCTATGTCATCCAATGTATAATTCAAGGAGTCGATGACCGTGGATGCCACTGTATACACTGTTCCGCTGTCCCCCACCGTCACATAATAATCTTCTCCCGTCATATTTCCGAAGTACAGCTCTGTTGTGCTGCCATCCGCATCTGTAAAACTCAGCGTATATGCAGGTTCATCCAGACCGTAATCGGCAAGGCTGTCACCGTCCTCCAGTTCGCGGTCTGCAGTGATATTCCCCAGCGCAGCCGCCATATCTTCCGGGTAACTCTGCGCCAGCGGGAAATCGGCATCCGGCGTATAGTACCATTTGCCGTCCGTTCTGGAAAATGCCATTTCTCCGCTTCCCACATCAAAGCTCATGGATACGATATCATCAGCCGCTGTATCTGTCACATGGATCTCAGCCGCTTTGTCAGCCTCTTCCCGGCGTTTTTCCTCGCTCTGGTTCCATGCCCGCAGTCCGAAATAGACCGCGAGCAGGAGCACCAGAACCGCTGCAAGGATGAACAGCCCTTTATTCTTCCGGATTCTTCCTTTTTGAGTTTTCTGTTTCTCTGTCATGCTCTTCTCCTCCTGAACCATACGACAAATCCGCCGATCAGCACCACAGCCGGGATGCCGAATATCATCAGCAGGCTGAACAGCCCTGCATGCTGGACTGTATTATATTCCACGCCCAGGCTCTTCGCCTCGATGGACAGATTCTGTACACCTTCGAAATTGGCAGTTACTGCATTCATGAAAAGCTGAGTGTTTTCAAGCTGCGGGAAAGTATCCGTAATCGACTGGTCGATCAGGCTTGCCGCGGATATCACCGTCAGCCTGCTCTCCATCGCCTCCCCGCTGTCTTCTGCCGTGCTGTCTGTTTCATCCGCCGTCTCTGTGCCGGTTTCTGTATCTGCAGTACTGATCGTCTCTGTGGCGGCCGCCCCCAGGACATATGCGCCCTGCTGCTGTGCGTCCTCAGTCACTGCATAGGACTGGTCAGATGACGACATGAACGAAGTCACCGCGATAGTGTCGCGCTCCGGGTCAGTAAGGGTCATCCCATGTGTATTAGTCAGCAATACCATCTGTGACGTGATCCCGTCTGCCATGTCCCCATATACAGAAAGCTCAGGGAAAATATAATACGGATTATTCTGATAGCATCTTGCCGGATCTGCAATATATCCGTCTGCCGCCTGAATACCGTATGTATTCAGGATGCCTTCCAGATTAGGAAGGTCTGCAGAACTTGTATCTCCCAACAGGATCATGAGCTTCCCTCCGGATCCCAGATAATCCGTGAGCATCTGTACTTCATCCTCTGACAAGTCTGAAGCAGGCGCGTACATGAGCAGGAGATCACAGTCTTCCGGAATGGAGGCAGTCATGAGCAGATTAAGTTCTGAGAGAGTATAACTGTTCTTTTCCATCAAGTCTGTCACAGTAGAAGACAGCGTCCCCTCACCATGTCCCGTTGTCTGATAGACTGTCCGCTCCACGTCATTGGTCACATAATTGACCGCGCTTGTAAGCTGTCCTTCTCCGTCAAATTCTGTATATGACGCGGTCCCGTAATAGTAGTAGGAATACTCATCCATCACAAGGATATCATTGAAAGATACATTCGTTGTCTTTCCTGTATCCTCACAGGAAATGACAATCGTATTTTCCGCCGCATCATAATCTGTCAGCGCTGACGGGTGAAGCACCGGGTCGATCCATTCTACATGGATCCTGTCCGAAAGTGCCGCATACTTGCTCAGAAAAGTAGTGATCCGCTCGTCTGTCTCATCTTTGACCGCAAGCACTTTCATATCTACGTCTTTTTCCAGACCGTCCAAAAGATCTGTTGTCGTATCGGATATATCATAGATCTTCGTGCTGCTCACATCAATATTTCGGAACGCCTCCGGTATCTGCCCTACTACCAGATTAAACACAATCACCACGGCAAGCACCAGGACAGTCAGCCCGACACTGTATGCGCCCCGTCTTGTCCCTGTTGTATGAAATATATTTTTAATATTCTTTCTATTTTTCACAGTCCGGTCCTCCTAACTCCAGCGTCTCTTCTGTATCGCCTGCACGGTCAGAAATACGAATACCGCTATGATCGACAGATACAGGGCTATCCCTGTTAAATCCACAATATTATTGGATGTAATGCCGGTAAAAACATTGGCAAGCGCCAGTCTTCCAAGAAGGTTTGAGAGAAGATTTTCATAAACCTCCGAACGGACCGCATATACTGCAATACTCACGACAGCTCCCACAAGCTCTATCCCGCCGGACAGGATCAGATTCTCCGTCATATGCCAGATGTAAATCGCTGCCACTGTTATCAGGATAAGGACGCCCACAAGGCCGCTCACCGCTGAACTCGGCAGCATGGACAGGATACCGTCCCATAAATACAGCACCAGAAGAATGCCAAATGTGCTGATAAATGCAATGATCTGGCTCTCCGTAAGGGAAGAGAGGAACATCCCGATCGCAGCGTATACACATCCCAGCAGGAAAAACACACCGATGGATATATAATCCACCATAAGATATGCCGTTCCCTGAGATTTAATGATCAAAGGGAATATGCAGAAGATTACATTAGGTATGGCGATGACTGTTACCATTGCCAGATATTTACCGAACACAACCTTCGGAAGGCTTACCGGGGCGGTCAGCAGCAGCTGGTCCGTCTTATTTCTGCGCTCCTCCGAAAAACTCCTCATTGTGATCAGCGGGATTCCTACAAGAAATACGATCAGAGATCCGGATAATGTGTATGAAAAATACGGATATCCTGACATCATATTGTATGCCATGAAATAAATGCCTGTAAATGCAATCAAAAATGCCACAAATACAGGGCCTGTCATAGACTGAAAGCAGGATTTTAATTCTCTTTTATAAATCGCCAGCATCTTTATCCCCCTCCTCTCCTTTTTCAACAGCATCTTCCGTATCTGTTTTCTCCGCTTTCTCTTCCGGTATAAATTCCTTCCATCTGGTATTCTTTGTAAAAGCCGACGGCAGAGTATCTTTCTGTGTCAGTTCCATAAAGACATCCTCCAGGCTTGTTCCGGAAACTTTCAAAGTCAGCAGCGGGATGCCGGCTGACGCGAACGCGCGGAACACACTTTCTCTGATATCCTCGCCCTTTTTCTCCCGGATACTTCCCTTTGTAATTCCATTTGCTGCCGGCTGGGTCTCAATCATTTCAATCCCAGGCACATTTTTCAGGATCCGGCGTATCTCTGCGGGAGATGTCTTTGTCTCGATCTCCACGATATGATTCTGTCCGAGCATCCGCTCCAGATTTTCCGGAGTATCGCTTGCCACCAGCCTGCCTTTGGAAATGATCATGATATGATCGCACACCTCTCTCACTTCCGCCAGAATATGCGAACTGAGGATTACGGTATGGTTCTTTGCCAGCTTCCGGATCAGCTCCCTGATCTCTATAATCTGCTTCGGGTCCAGTCCCACGCTGGGCTCATCCAGAATAATAATCTCCGGGAACCCGAGGACAGCCTGCGCCAGCCCCACCCTCTGTCTGTATCCCTTTGACAGATTTTTGATCAGACGGTGTTCCACGTCCTTGATCTTTACCAGTTTTTCTACTTCTGCGATCTCGCCGGAGCTCTGCCTCTTCTTAAGCCCTTTCAGCTCTGCCGCAAATTCCAGATACTCGCGCACAGTCATATCCATATACAGTGGCGGCTGTTCCGGCAGATAGCCGATATGCCGCTTCGCCTCTTCAGGCTCTTTCAAAATATCATGTCCGTTAATGATCACTTCTCCCTCAGTTGCCCCGAGATAGCCGGTCATGATATTCATGGTCGTGGATTTTCCCGCTCCGTTCGGACCTAAAAAGCCGTAGATCCGCCCTGTTTCAATTTTAAAATCCAGGTGATCCACGGCAAGATGGTCTCCATACTTCTTTACCAGATTCCTTACTTCGATCAAGGCAATACCCTCCTAAAACATATCGTTGCCTCAGCGTCCTCTACATAAGAAAAAGACGCGCCTGCCTGCTCTCATTGTATGAGACTGACAGGCATTTAAGCACGTCTTAAAGAGTATCAATATTCTGTGAAAGTTATGTGTTATAAATGTGACAGAGTTTTGTGCTTGTCCCGCGCTATACGCGCACCAGACACTCGTGCAGTCCTTCCGGACCGATCCCCTGCTCTTCCATGACCGTGCAGAGCTTCTCCCGATCTGTAAGCGGCGCGCACCATGCCAGGCCGCACCCTGCGGAAACCGATCGCGGGACAGGGATGAGCCTGCCCGGGACATCCTGTTCCCGGCAGGCCTTTTCCATTGCCATCGCGTCTGCTGTCGTGTGAAATGTCACCACAAGTCTCAGCTCTTTTTCCCTCATGTCCGATCTTCCCTTACCCGATCACAACCGCAAATCCGTCTTCCGTCTCCTCTGAGACAGCTTTCCGGCCGTGGTCTTTTGCATATTTTTCTACATTCATCCTCTGATGAGGTTCTGTCACCAGCACTTTTACCGGTCCTCCGCCTTCCTTTAACGCCTCTTCCGTGAGCATCACCGGCTCCGGGCAGGACAGACCCCTTGCATCTACAATCCTCATTTTCACTCCTCTACTTTCCCTCTTTTCTCTTATTTAAAAACGCGATCAAAAAGCACACCGCAATACTGATGATAACTGCCGCTTTCCCATACAGCGGCACACTGCCTGCCACGACTTCCTGAGTCTCGGCGTTTACAGCCGTTGCGCTTGCGGCAAGTCCGAAATTATGAGCCAGGGCAGCGCCTGCAAACATACCCAGCACGGTCACTGCGGAATCTGATGATCCCTGACCTGCAAGGATCAGCTGACGCAGCGGACACCCGCCTGCAAGGACAGCGGCAAAGCCGACTGCGTACATTCCGAGGATATTCCAAAGATGCTCTGAATGAGCGATGATCCCCGGGGTATCAAATGCAGCGGCAAACCTTCCTGTCGCCATGTTAAACACCAGCATGACCACAAAAAATCCTCCGATAATGGTCAGCAGGTCAAAATTCCGCATCAGGATCACATCCCGGATGCTTCCCGCAAAACACATCCTGGACTTCTGTGCGACAGCCCCGAACACAAGTCCTCCGATCAGAGACATCAGTATCGGTGCGTGCATGCTTCCCGGACCGCTCTCACTGCTCTTAAGCAGCGTTGTTGCGAGCGCCAGTACGAGAATGCCTGCCATCAGCACCGGCAGCACATACCCGTTCATTCTGTTTGCCGCGTGGGCGCGTCCCAGGCTGAATCCTTTCTTTAATGCGATGACTCCTGTTCCCACGCCGAGGATAAATCCGATCAGCGCTACCCAGGCGTTCAGATCTCCCGCTGACATACGGATGATCATCCTGAGCGGACATCCCAGGAATACAAGTGAACCGATGGCAAGGATCATTCCCAGCACAAACCGCACCATGGGCGACGAGCCCGCCATCGAGCAGTACTCCTTTGATGCCAGAGAAATAATAAACGCACCCAGCACAAGACCGATGATCTCCGGCCTTGCATACTGCACGGTCTCCGTGGAATGCATTCCCAGGGCTCCCGCTGTGTCTCTGATAAAGCATGCGATACAGAACGCCATATTAGCCGGATTGCCAAAATAAGCAAGGCATGCTGCCACAACGCCGCAGATGATCCCTGCCAGAGCAAGTTTTTTCTTCGAATCTGATAGATTCATGTTCTTTTCCCTCCTGCTTTTTCCAAAGCGCGCGCTCTCATTCACGCGCCAGTTCTCTCACAGCGTTTATCGCAAGATCCACTTCTTTTTCAGTATTATAGAAGGAAAAACTGAACCGCACCGCTCCCTGCTCCACAGTCCCCAGCGCGCGGTGCATCAAAGGCGCGCAGTGCGCCCCCGGGCGCGTGACGATCCCATACTCCATGCTGAGTTCATCGCTGACCTCAGAGGAATCATAATCCAGAATATTAAGAGATACAACAGGAGCTCTCTTTTCGGTTTCAAAATCACCGTACACCGTAACCCCCGGTATACTGCAAACCCCTTCGTAAAATCTTCTCATCAGGTACAGTTCTTTCTGCCTGATCCGGTCTATACCGGTCTTGTTAATCCAGGATATGGCAGCGCCCAGTCCGGCTATACCGTGTCCGTTCAGAGTTCCCGCCTCCAGCGCCGTCGGCATCTCCTCAGGGTGCTTCTCATTATATGTATCGATCCCGCTCCCTCCTGAGAGCAGCGGCCGGATATACACGCCTTCTCTGACATACATCCCTCCTGTCCCCTGAGGACCCAGAAGGCTCTTATGTCCGGTAAAGCAGAGCACATCGATCTGCATCTTCTCCACATCGACGGGATAGACGCCGGCAGTCTGGGATGCGTCCACAACAAAAAGCAGCCCGTGTCTTTTTGTCATCGCTCCCACCCTTTCCAGATCGATCGTGTTCCCTGTCAGGTTGGACGCATGGGTGCATACGACTGCTTTTGTATTCTCCCGGACCGCTGCCTCCATCTCCTCGTATGAGATATTGCCCTTCCCGCTGCACCCGAGGATCGTAAGCCCCACGCCTTTGTCTCTGCACTCATAGAGAGGACGCAGCACAGAGTTGTGTTCCAGTACTGTGGTAATCACATGATCTCCTTTGGAGAACAGACCTTTCAGTGCGATATTCAGGCTCTCTGTCGAATTTGCCGTAAACACGATCCTCCTCGGATCTCCTGCATGAAACAGACGCGCCAGCTTTTCTCTGGCGTCATAGATTACCCTGGAGGCGTCCAGCGCAGGGGCAGACGCCCCTCTTCCCGCGTTTCCCATAGTATCAAAGGCGGCCATTACAGCCGCCTTGACCTCTTCCGGTTTGTGTATCGTAGTTGCCGCATTATCCATATAGATCATAAGACCATTTCCGCTTCCTTTCACTGTATGATCCGCGAAGCTTTCTTCCTGCGATATTTCCGCTGCTATAAGTATAAACCGCTCCGCTCAGCCCGTCTAATCGAAAACCGCGATAACTCCCCTTCATTTATAGATATTATCTATAAGCGAAGTCATCTCCGGTCTGATACAATTCTTTTACCTTCCGGATCAGCTTGTCCGCTGCCGGCAGGACCGGATAAGCCGCGTCAAATACAAGATTGACCGACCGCCTGCCTCCTTCCGCTCCGAGGGGAAATTCCAGAAGTTTTCCCGCTTTTACATCATCCTCCGCCGCAAGCCTGGACAGGATGGAAATTCCCATCCCGCTCCTGACAGAGCGTTTGATTGTCTCCTGATTTTCCATGACAGCCGCAATGCAGAAATCTGCCATTTCGATCCCCATCCGTGACAGGATCCGCGCGGTTTCCTTCCTCGTGCCTGAGCCCTCTTCCCTTAGGATCAAAGGCTCTTCCCTGATCCACGAGGCAACGTCCCCTCCCTGCCGTCTGAGAAATCGTTCTGAAGCCGGAGTGATGATAACCAGCTCATCCTGATAAAAAGGAAGATAGGTACAACTCCCTTTTTCTAATACAGTTCCCGTAAATCCCACATCCGCCTTATGTGACAGGATCATATCCACCACGCCTGCACTGTCCGTCTCCAGCACTTTGAGCTGCTCTCCGGGATATTCTCTGCGAAAAGATGCCAGGATATCAGGAAGCAGATACTGCGACGGGATGGTGGACGCCGCGATCCGCAGCACACTTCCTCTCTCGCCGGAACTCAGCCCAAATCTTTCCCTGATCTTCTGCTCCAGTTCAAGCATCTGCTCCGCGTAGGCATAAAGTTCCTTTCCCGCCTCTGATAAAGAGACTCCTTTCGTGCTCCTCACCAAAAGGCAGGCATTCAGCTCCTTTTCCAGGGACGAGATATGCGCGCTGATGGTGGGCTGCGTGAGATAAAGCTGTTTTGCCGCAGCAGAAAAGCTCTTTGTCTCCGCCACCTTTACAAATGCTTCAAGCTGTTTCAGAT
>USKR01000019.1 GCA_900555215.1 uncultured Ruminococcus sp. | reverse complement strand
TTACAGCGGAGAGATAGAAAATATCATTGACGGAAACAGCGGGACATCTGCGTGGTATGGTGATTATGCGGCGGAAGGTCAGTATTTCCAGGTGAACTTAAGTGTTCCTGCCACGATCTACGGTGTTGATATCCTGAACGGAAGCGAGAGCGCCGGGAAAGGACAGGACACATTTTACACTGCGAAACTGCAGTATACGACGAACGGAACTGACTGGCATGACGTAGTAAAAAACGCGGAGTACACCGGATATCCGGAGACTGTTAATGTAAAAGATATTAAGATCGATGATGTCACCGCGGTGCGTTATATCTGTACTGTTGCAAAGGCGGAATCTGACACAAACCCGAAATGGCCGGCCATGAGAGAGTTTACTCTTGCGCTGGAGCCGGATACGGGAGTGCCGGAGTTCACAAGTGAAGTGTTCCGCACGACAGAAGGCTGGTCCGTGTACAGCGGAAATGACGCTGCGGCTATCGATGGAAATGACAGCACTGCTGTTCACTACAATGTAAGACAGAATGACACGGAGCATAAGGATTCTATGATCGCCGGAGACTATTTCGGAGTGAAGCTGAGCCAGCCGATCACGCTGGGAAGGATCCATATCCTTCAGGCGCCGGATGACAGCCACAGTGATTATATGCAAAATGCAGATCTGGAATATTCCGTTGACGGAAGCCAGTGGGAAAAGATTGGCACGTATAAAGGTCAGAGGGCGATAGATATCGACCTGTCAGACCAAAATATTACAGCGCAGTATGTACGTCTGAAAAATAATGCATATCAGGAAAACTGGTTTGGAATCCGTGAGTTCCAGGTAGAGGCGAAAGTTGTCCATAACGGGACAGCATATACAAATGTGCCGAAGTACAGCTCGCTCCCGGCAGACTATCTTGCCGACAGCGCGGCGCTTGTGCCAGCCCCCGGCGTCACACTGGAAAAGGACGGATATATCGGTCTGAAGCTGGATCGGATCCATGAATTGGATTCCATCGCAGCCGATGTTACACCGAATGAACTTACCCTTCAGATCTCAGCGAACGGCAGAGAGTGGGAAGAAGCAAAAACAGGCAGTCAGAAAGAGAAGAATGCCAGATATATCAGGCTGATCAATCTGACTAACAGCCCGGTCACAGCGGATATCAATGGGCTTTCCGTAAAGACGGTAGAATATTATGACAAGTCGGCAGTTGAAAACACTCTGGGGTCCTATTACGGAGCCGGAAATGATCCGCTGGCAATGTTTGACGGCGACCGCACTACATTCGTATGGTTTGGAGATTATCAGAACGCGGGCAGATATATCATCTACGACCTTGGAAGAGAGATCACCCTGGATACGCTCCGGATCGTATGCGGAGACAGTGACAGTGATTATCCGAGATATATGACGATTTCTGTTTCAACGGATAATAAGACATGGACACCTGTGCTGAAGATCGGCAGGGCGGAAGGCGAGGAAGACAGCATTACAGCAAGCCTGCCGGTACATGATGTGTCATGGAATACCAAGACAGCGGAGGATATCGCACAGCAGGCTCGTTACATGAAACTGGAAGTGACAAAGTCTGACAGCCATTGGCTGAAGATCAATGAACTGGAGATCAATGACGGGGAATATATCCCGACTGTAAATGATCCTACCTATGAGAGTGCTGTCTCGGATACACCGGACGGGAAATACGGGTATATGTCAGATTCCGATCTGTCTACGATGTTTATCCCGGCAGAGAATAAAGGCTCCCTGATCTATCATCTGTCAGATGATACGACACAGGCGAATTCGGTAAAGATCATACAGAACAGCAGCGTGCTTTCAGACGCGAAGGTGTCCGTGCGGACGCTGGCTGAACCTAAGAAGTGGACAGAGGCGGGGACTCTCTCACAGACGATCAATGAATATATCATGCCGGAGGAGACGTGTATCCTTGATGTAAAGATCGAGTGGGAAGGCGTGACCCCGAATATCGTCGAGCTGACAGCAGGAGCAAAGACATATGTTCAGGTGAATAAAGTTGAGCTGAACAGTCTGCTGGATAATAAAAAGGATACCTCACTGTGGACAAAAGATACGGCAGCGGCCTATGAGCAGGCTTATCAGACTGCTGAGTCACTGCGGAACAATGCTGCAGTGTCGCAGGGAACGGTAGACAGCGCGGTGCAGGCACTGGAAAACGCCGTGGCGGCTAAGGCTCTGAAGGGAGACGCGGAAAAAGTACAGAAGGCAGTAGATGGAGCGCTTACCGACTCTGCGGACTATACGGCGTCTACATGGAGGGCTTATCAGAAAGCTGTGAGCGCGGCTGAGAATGCCCTTGCTGATCCTGAGAATATCAGTGAGACGATGGTGACAGAGCTGGTTGATGCGATCAATGCGGCGGCTGATGCTCTCGTATATAATCCGACTGCAAGAGAAGAGGCAGGTCTGCTGGCAGAAGATGCGAAAGCATTTATGGACAGTGTGACAGAACCGGAAAAACTTTATACCGAGGCTTCCTATCAGGCTCTGAAAGATGCGTATGAAGCGCTTGAAGCAGTATTTGCGGCAAACGAGAACGAACCTCAGGCACCGGATGTGTTCCGGGCTGCTGCAGCTGACCTGGAGACAGCTCTTGCCGGACTTGTTTCCGTGGAAGAACTCCCTGCGCTGATCGCTGAGTATGATTCGAAAGATCCTTCACTGTACACAGAAGCATCTTGGAAGAACTATACAGAGGCATATGAAGCAGGAAAGGCTGCTATGGAAAACGGCACATCTGAGACTGTGTCAAAGGCTGTGGAAGCGCTGATCAATGCGAGAGATGCTCTGGAAATGGAAGGGGATGTTGATACAGCGGCACTGCGGGCGCTGATCAAAGAGATCCGGGAGCTGGCTGCGGATGATTACACAGAAACATCTTACAGTGCGGCAAAAGCTCTGGCGGATTCTCTTGAAAGCAGACTTGATGAAATGAGCAGCACAGAGGCAGAGCAGGCCTTAGCTGACCTTACGGATGCGAAGAACGGTCTCGTCTGGATCGGAGGCCTGAGGTCAAGAGTGGAAGGTGTTAAAGCGGAATTCAGCGACAAAGACGCATATCTTGAAGACGGCTATAACGCGCTCATGAACGAAATCGCGAAGGCGGAAGCACTGTATACGGACGCGACTTCCGAACAGGTACAGAATGCTGTAGATGCTATCGACCGAGCTGTGAAAGCACTCGAGAAAAAAGTGGATAAAGACTATGCCCTTGAGACAGTAAACGGCATTGTCCTTGAAGATACGGCGAAATATACCGAGGAAACGGCTAAGGCTTATCTGGATGCTTATCAGGCGCTGAAGGATATGCTCGCGGATCTGGACCATGTTTCTGAAGCAGAATTCCGGGCGGCTCTGGACGCTTTTGACCAAGCAGAAAAAGCGCTGGTATTAAAAGAAGACGGCCAGAAGGATGAGCCGGATAAGGGTGCTCAGAAAGACGATGGAAAAGCTGTGGCTACCGGGGACGATTTCAGCGCTGTACCGGCCGCGGTGATGATGTTCTTATCCGTGGCAGCGGCAGGAGTCCTTACTATAAAGAAAAAGAGACAGTAACACACGGTAAAAGCACTTGATTATGAGGAGTTGCTGCAACGGCAGGACCTGCCGGAGCGGCAGCTCCTTTTTGTCTGTTTTGGAAATCGGGAAAACGGTTTTTATGGCTGGATCTGCTATTGACAAAAAAACGGACAGAGGATAGACTCACAGTATGACTTTGGAGAGGAGGGCGTTTATGCTGCTTACAATTGATGTGGGAAATACGAATATCACAATGGGAGTATTTGACGGCGAGTTTCTGCCAGGCATGTTCCGTATGACAACAAAGCGGCAGAGGACATCCGATGAATACGGAATGACGATCTGCGGCATACTGGAACACCGGGGGATCGATCCGAAGCTGATCGACGCGGTGATCATCGCATCCGTTGTTCCGGATATCATGCATTCCCTCACAAGCGGCATAATCAAATACCTGCATGCCGCTCCGATGATCGTCACGCCGGAATCAGACACCGGCATTCGAGTGAGTACGGATAATCCTTCACGGACAGGTCCTGACCGGATCGTCAATGCAGCGGCGGGATATGAGATCGCCAAAGGCCCGGCTATTGTCATTGATTTCGGAACAGCGACAACATATGACCTGATCGGACCGGACGGGACTCTGGAGGCGTGCATTATCGCGCCGGGCATAGAGACGGCAGGCCGTTCTCTCTGGGGCGGCGCTGCGATGCTGCCTGCAATCCAGATCCGCAAGCCGGAATCGATCCTTGCGCGGGAGACAGTGTCCGGGATGCAGGGAGGTCTTGTGTTCGGAGCCATCGGTCAGACAGAATATATCGTAAAGAGGATGAAAGAGGAGTCAGGCTGGGAGGAAGCATATGTGATCGCAACCGGCGGGCTGGGAAAGATTATCGCGGCGGAGACAGAGTGCATCGATCTGTATGATCCCCAGCTTACGCTGAACGGATTGAGGCTGATCTACGACAGGATAAAGGAGAAATGACAGGATAAGGGCATGAAGCGGTTAAAGATAGGAAATGTAGAACTGGAGAACAGATATATATTAGGACCCATGGCAGGCGTGACGGACCTGCCATTTCGTCTGCTGTGTAAAGAACAGGGAGCAGGGCTTTTGTGCATGGAAATGGTGAGCGCAAAGGCAATCTACTATAACAACAGAAATACGGAGAGCCTGCTGGAGATCCATCAGGATGAATGTCCGGTGTCCCTGCAGTTTTTCGGGTCTGACCCGAAGATCATGAGCGAGATGGCAAAACGGATCGAGGAGAGACCGTTTGCCATACTGGATGTAAATATGGGCTGCCCGGTGCCAAAGGTTGTCAGGAACGGAGAGGGATCGGCGCTTATGAAGGAGCCGAAGCTTGTCTATGAGATCGTCAGCGCTCTCGTAAAAGCTATTAATAAACCGGTGACAGTAAAGATAAGGAAAGGCTTTGACGATGACCATGTGAATGCGGTGGAGATCGCGAAGATCATTGAGGAGGCAGGCGCGGCCGCCGTGGCGGTGCATGGAAGGACGAGAGAGCAGTATTACAGCGGGAAGGCGGACTGGGATATCATCCGGCAGGTGAAAGAGGCGGTGTCTATCCCTGTCATAGGGAACGGGGACGTAACATCGCCGCAGAAGGCGGATGAGCTGGTGAGACAGACCGGATGCGATGGGATTATGATCGCCAGAGGCGCCCAGGGAAATCCATGGATCTTCTCAGAGATGATACACTGGGAAGAGACAGGGGAGCTTCCGCCCAGACCGGATAAGGATGAGATCCGGAAAATGATGCTCAGGCACGCGAGGCTGCAGCTTGAATATAAAGGAGAATTCTGCGGGATCAGGGAGATGCGGAAACATGTGGCATGGTACACGAAAGGGCTCAAAGGAGCGTCCCGGATGAGGGAGAAAGTGAATGCGGTCGAGAGCCTTGAAGAACTGGAAAATCTCTTGACATCATTATAGAGTTTGGTTATAATATTGAAATTGCGAAATAGACTTAAATGACAGCATTACAGGACATACAGTCCAGTGTAATGAACATCAAAAAATAGAAAGAAAACCAGAGAAACAGAAAGGAAGCGTAACCAATGGCAGAGGCAAAGAAACGATTACTTACTTATGCCGGATTAAAGGCACTTGAGGACGAACTTGAAGATCTTAAAGTGGTAAAGAGAAAGGAAGTTGCAGCCAAGATCAAAGAGGCCAGAGAGCAGGGAGACCTTTCGGAGAACGCAGAGTACGATGCGGCGAAGGATGAGCAGAGAGACATCGAAGCACGTATTGAGGAACTGGAAGGAATTCTTAAAAATGCAGAGGTAGTCGTTGAGGATGAAGTTGACTTTGATAAGATCAATGTCGGATGTACGGTGAAAGTGTACGACATCACATATGAAGAGGAGATGGAGTTCAAGATCGTCGGCTCCACAGAGGCGAACAGCCTTGAAGGAAAGATTTCCAATGAGTCGCCGGTAGGACAGGCACTGATCGGAAAGAAAGTCGGAGAGACAGTTACCGTAGAGACGCAGGCAGGAGATATTGAGTACAAAGTACTTGAGATCAGCCGTTCAAAGTAAACATATGACATGACACAGACCTCTTAACAGCTAAGAGGTCTGAATTCGCATGTATGGGGTTATAAGAAAGGAGAAAATACATTGGCACAGCAGCAGAAAAACGGACAGGAGCAGGATCTGAATCAGTTGAGAAAGGTGCGCCGCGAGAAACTTGCGGAGCTGCAGCAGAACGGCAGAGACCCGTTTGTCATTACAAAATATGACCAGACACATCACAGCCGGGAGATCAAAGATAATTTTGATGAGCTGGAAGGAAAACAGGTATCCATCGCGGGGCGTATGATGTCAAAGCGTGTGATGGGAAAAGCGTCTTTCTGCAATGTGCAGGATCTTGAGGGAAATATCCAGTCCTATGTGGCGAGAGACAGCATCGGAGAGGAGAACTATAAAGAGTTCAAAAAACTTGATGTAGGTGATGTGATCGGCATCGAGGGCGAAGTGTTCAAGACAAAGACAGGAGAGATGTCCATCCATGCATCTCATGTGACTCTGCTGTCAAAGAGCCTCCAGATCCTTCCGGAGAAGTTCCACGGACTGACGAACACGGATACGCGCTACCGCCAGAGATATGTGGATCTCATTATGAATCCGGAAGTAAAGGATACATTTATCAAGCGTTCCAGGATCATCAGCGCAATCCGCAAATACCTGGACGGACAGGGCTTTATGGAGGTTGAGACGCCGATGCTCGTGGCGAATGCCGGAGGCGCTGCTGCCAGACCGTTCGAGACGCATTTCAATGCACTGAATGAAGACCTGAAGCTTCGTATTTCCCTGGAACTTTACCTGAAAAGACTGATCGTGGGAGGTCTTGAGAAAGTATACGAGATCGGCCGCGTGTTCCGTAACGAAGGCCTGGATACGAGACACAATCCAGAGTTTACGCTGATGGAGCTCTACCAGGCATATACAGATTACAATGGAATGATGGATCTTACAGAGAACCTGTACCGTCATGTGGCGCAGGAAGTACTTGGAACTACGAAGATCGTTTACAACGGCATTGAGATGGATCTCGGGAAACCGTTCGAGCGCATTACCATGGTTGACGCTGTGAAGAAATATTCCGGCGTGGACTGGAATGAAGTAGAGACTCTGGAACAGGCGAGAGAGCTTGCAAAAGAGCATAATATCGAGTTCGAAGAGAGACATAAGAAAGGTGATATCCTGAATCTGTTCTTCGAGGAATTTGTAGAAGAGCATCTGGTGCAGCCGACATTTGTCATGGATCACCCTATCGAGATCTCTCCGCTGACAAAGAAGAAACCGGAAAATCCAGATTATGTAGAGCGTTTCGAGTTCTTTATGAACGGCTGGGAGATGGCAAACGCTTACTCCGAGCTGAATGACCCGATCGACCAGAGAGAGCGTTTCAAAGCGCAGGAAGAGCAGCTCGCTCAGGGAGATGAAGAGGCGAATACAACAGATGAAGACTTCCTGAACGCGCTGGAGATCGGTATGCCGCCGACGGGAGGCATCGGATTTGGCATCGACAGAATGTGCATGCTGCTCACAGACAGCGCTGCGATCAGGGACGTGCTGCTGTTCCCCACAATGAAGAGCATCGGCGGAGCCGAGGGCAAGAAAACGGACAAGAAAGAGGAGTCCGAACCGGCTGTGAAGATCGATCTTTCCAAGGTGAAAGTTGAGCCGCTGTTCGAGGATACCGTTGATTTTGACACATTCAGCAAATCCGATTTCCGGGTTGTAAAGGTGGAGGCATGCGAGGCAGTTCCGAAATCCAAGAAGCTCCTGAAGTTCACACTGAACGACGGAACAGACCGGAAACGCACGATTTTAAGCGGTATACACGAGTATTACGAGCCGGAAGAGCTGGTCGGAAAGACCTGTGTAGCCATTGTAAATCTGCCGCCGAGGAAGATGATGGGCATCGACTCTGAGGGTATGCTGATCAGTGCGGTGTATGAGTACGACGGACACGAAGGACTGAATCTGCTGATGCTGGATGACAGTATCCCGGCGGGTGCGAAGCTGTACTAAGGATAAGAAATGACCTTCAGGTTTGACAGCAAAAATTCATTTTGACAACAATTTGACAACAATTTTCGAAATAACCACGAAGTATCACGAAGCGTGGTGAAGAGTTGTTATCTGCGAATCATATCGGGAAACCGATGATTTGAGCACTTTTTGAAAGAAAAAATTTCAAAGAGTGCTCTTTTTTTATTCCTCACGTATAAACAGCAGTAGTGGCCGCATTTAAGAAGGGAGACTGTTTCATGAGAACAGAAGATATGTACTATAATGAGCAGAAACGCAGTGAAGTTATGGAGGCGGCCCGGAGGCTTAGAAGAAAATTTCTCCGGTATCAACAGGCAGAGATTGTATACAGTCTGTCTCATAAGAAATTAATGGAATTAGCCAATGCTGCAGGAGCAATTTACAGAATGGATGGAATTGTATTAATTAACCGTGAAATTTTTGATGAATATCTTGAAAGGTTTCATGAGACAGAAGAAAATTCTGCTCCAAAGAAGGAGGACTAACATGCATGGAAAAGTATGGATGTTTTCCAATTTGATCGATGATGAGGACCTGGCGTTCCTGCAGAGGGAATTTGTCAGTTATCAGCAAGCAATGGACTATTACGGATTGGGCTATAAACCAATTGTCAGGCTGTCTCATATATCGGGATCTGTTTATAAGATTGGGAAAAAGGTATTGATCCGGCGGAGCATTTTTGAAGAATATTTGAGAAACCATGTGAAAAGGGGAACTGAAGAATGGGAAGAGTTATTGCGGTAGCAAATCAAAAGGGCGGAGTCGCCAAAACAACAACAGCGGTAAATTTAGGAATTGGACTTGCAAGAAAAGGGAAAAAGGTCCTGCTTGTTGATACAGATCCTCAGGGAAGTCTCACAGCCAGTCTCGGATATGTGGAACCCGATGGGATTCCGATCACGCTGGCAAATATATTAACAGCAGTGATCAACGAGGAAGAAGTCACCCCCTCTGGAGGCATTCTTCATCATGAGGAAGATATCGATATTATGCCTGGAAATATTGAACTTTCAGCATTAGAAGTTGTTATGGGAAATGTGATGAGCAGGGAGCTGATCCTAAAGGATTATATCGATATGATGAGAGAAAGATACGACTACATTTTAATTGATTGTATGCCGAGTCTTGGAATGATGACAATCAATGCTTTAGTTGCTGCAGATTCTGTTCTTATCCCTGTTCAGGCAGCATATCTGCCGGTAAAAGGACTTCAGCAGCTGATTAAGACAATACTGATGGTCAAAAAGAGATTGAATCGGGGACTTGAGATTCAGGGGATCCTTCTTACTATGGTGGATTACCGGACCAATTATGCAAAAGATATCACGGCGAAGCTGCGTGAAACCTATGGATCACGGATTGCAATATTTGAAACTGCAATCCCCATGTCGGTGAAAGCGGCAGAGACAAGTGCGGAGGGAGTCAGTATCTATTCCCATTGCCCGAAAAGCAAGGTTGCCGAAGCTTACCGAAATCTGACACAGGAGGTGCTGGAATATGAAAAATAGCAGGAGCGGAGAAAAGATAAAGCTGACAAGCATTGATGAATTGCTGGGGGTTGTAAATGAAGAGTCTGCAATGGAAATTGAGATAAAAGCAATTAGTCCATTTAAAGGCCATCCCTTTAAGGTAATAGCTGATGACAAGATGGAAGAGTTGATCAATAGTGTAAAGGAGAGCGGAGTTATTACACCTGTATTGCTCCGTCCGGCGGGAGAAAATCACTATGAAATGATATCCGGTCATCGGAGAATGTATGCGGCACGTAAAGCAGGACTTTCTACAGTTCCGGCGATTGTAAGGGATATGACAGATGATGAAGCGGTAATCGCTATGGTTGATGCCAACATTCAAAGAGAAGAGCTTCTGCCGAGCGAAAAAGCCTTTGCTTATAAGATGAAATTAAATGCTATGAAAAGGCAGGCCGGCAGACCCTCTAAAAATAATTCTGGTCAAAATGACCAGAATTTATCCGGAGCAGTCTCAAGAGATATTTTAGCCGAACAGGTGGGTGAAAGTTCAAAACAGATACAGCGTTACATTCGTCTTACCGAACTTATCCCTGAATTGCTTGATATGGTCGATAATAAGAAACTGCAGTTTACGGTGGCTGTAGATATTTCTTATATCGATAAGGAAATGCAGAAATGGATTTATGAATATATCAAAGACAATGGGTTTATAAAACCAAATCAGATTGCTGTCTTAAGGAAACGGCTGGAAGATGAAAATGTAGGTCACAATTATATGATCTCCATATTTAATAATTGCCTTGCTCCAAAAAGAAAGGTACGTAAGGTCACACTGCCGGAGAAAAAATTGAAAAATTATTTTCCTCCGGATTATACGCAGGAGCAGATGGAAGAGATAATTGTTTCTCTGTTGGAGGAATGGAAGAAAGAATTGCAGACAGAGTAAGAATACTGATGAAAGAAATTGTGATGATAAAGGCCAGAAGTGCCAAAATCAAACTTCACAAAATACAGATGAGAGGAGGATGTGTATGGAACAAAAAGTATCATTTGATTATTTTTACGGCACGCAGGCCGATCAGTATAGTTTTTACAGAATACCAAAGGCTTTGTTTCAGAACGATTATTTT
>USKR01000018.1 GCA_900555215.1 uncultured Ruminococcus sp. | reverse complement strand
TGTCCCCTGCCCCGATCTCCAGCTCTTCCGCAATACTGCCCGGCACTACCCCGGACACGATATGTTCATGTTTCTTCATATATCCCAAGACTCCTTATCCCGTCTCTTTATGCGGGGAAAGAGACAAAATCTCCCCTCTCTCCCCAGTCTTATCCAGTATAGCATAATTCCCGCTCCCCGCAAAGCATACATTTTATACGGCGAACTTGAATTTCACGGAAAAAGATGGTATAAATGATATGTAAAATTTAGATTATCTTATATCAACAGGAGAAAAACATGTCTAATATCGAACTCTTAGAAAAAACTCTTCCGGTTGCCCCCCTGAAAATCGTTGCGATGGAGAGCTGCCGGGAACTGGGACAGAAAGTCAATGATTACATCGTTTCCTTCCGCGAGAACACAGTCAGCGAAGCATCTGTATCATCCCTGTATGTCAATTACAGATCGAATAATTACCTTGTGGACTGCTGCTGTCCCCGTTTTGGAACAGGGGAAGCAAAAGGGGTTCTCAGGGAGACGATCCGAGGCACAGACCTGTTCATCATGACTGATGTCTGTAACTACAGCCTGACTTACAGCGTAAGCGGACATTTAAACCATATGTCGCCGGATGATCATTTCCAGGATCTGAAAAGGATCATCTCCGCCGCTACGGGGAAGGCGCACCGGATCAACGTGATCATGCCGTTCCTGTACGAGAGCCGCCAGCACAAGCGCACAAAGAGGGAATCCCTTGACTGCGCCCTTGCGCTCCAGGAGCTGACCGATATGGGAGTTGCCAATATCATCACCTTTGACGCCCATGACCCGCGGGTACAGAACGCGATCCCGCTGAGCGGTTTTGAGACAGTCTCCCCGACCTATCAGTTTGTCAAGGGACTGCTCCGCACCGTGAAAGATCTTCAGATTGACAGTGACCACATGATGGCCATCAGCCCTGACGAGGGCGCCACTAACCGCGCCATTTATCTTGCCAATGTACTCGGGCTTGATATGGGTATGTTCTATAAGCGCCGTGACTACACGAAGATCGTAGACGGACGCAATCCTATCGTAGCGCATGAGTTCCTTGGAAGCTCGGTGGAAGGCAAGGACGTGATCATTATTGACGATATGATCTCTTCGGGAGACAGCATCCTGGATGTTGCCACAGAGTTAAAACGCAGAAAGGCGAAGAGGATCTACGCGGCAGCTACGTTCGGTCTGTTCACCAATGGCATGGAGAAGTTCGATAAAGCGTATGAGGACGGCATCATAAGCGGTATCCTTACCACGAACCTGATTTATCAGACACCTGAGCTCCTCTCCAAACCTTATTATATCAATTGTGACATGAGCAAATACATCGCTCTCATCATTGACACACTGAACCATGACGGTTCCATCAGTTCCATCTTAAGTCCGAACGAGAGGATCCAGCATGTCATTCAGAAGTATAAAAACGGAGAGCCGGTATAACCGGCTCTTCTTTCCGTTAACACATTTATTCAGCTGCTGCACTGTTTGTTATCCCCGAGGCTCACGATAATGAACTGCTGACGCCATTTTACGAATATGAAGAAAAAAACATTATCTGAAATTGTTTTAACTATATTGTTGATGCTCGCTGCAACTGCAATCTCTTTTGCTTTCTTCCAGTTTGGGAATAAAAATATTGCCAATATCACCGTCATCTACTCCCTCGCTCTCATACTGACCGCGCTGGGTACCACTGGATATTGGTATGGGATCGCGGCATCGCTTTACTGCGTGACTGCTGTGAACTACTTTTTTTCCTACCCGTATTTTCATTTTAATTTTTCGCTTGCCGGCTATCCTATCACATTTATCGGAATGCTCGCCATCTCGCTGCTTACCAGCACGACGACGAGCACGCTCAAGAAACAGCGCCAGGCGATGGCCGACAGGGAAAAAGCACTGGCAGAGGCGGAACGGGAAAAACTGCGCGCCAACCTTCTCCGGGCAGTATCCCACGACCTTCGTACCCCCCTGACCAGCATCATCGGCTCATCCTCATCATATCTCGAGAATTATTCCGAACTGTCTGATGGTGAGCGCACAGAACTGATCGCCAATATACGGGATGATTCCCAATGGCTGCTCAACATGGTGGAAAACCTGCTGACAGTCACCCGCATTGATGACAACTCAACAGATAAAGTCAAAAAGTCACCGGAAGTCGTAGAGGAAGTGATCTCAGAGGCAATTCTCAGGCTGAAAAAACGCCTGCCTGACATCCGCATCCGCGTCAGCATGCCCAATGATTTCCTTATGCTTTCCATGGATCCCACCCTGATAGAGCAGGTACTTATCAACCTCATGGAAAATGCATTTGTACACTCCGGAAGCAGTGGTCCGATCGATCTTATCATCCGCGATATAGATGACAGTATTATCTTTACCGTGCGCGACTACGGAAAAGGAGTGGATAAAGAACAGCTCCCCTACATTTTTGAGGGACAGCGCTCTGCATCCCCCTCCACAGACGGCCATAAAGGCATCGGAATCGGTCTGTCCATCTGCAAAACCATTATCCGGGCGCACGGCGGTACGATCGCAGCATCCAACCATACCGACGGGGCTGAATTTACTTTCACCCTTCCAAAAGAAAAGGAGAACAATAATGTCTAAATGCTCAGTTCTTATCATTGAAGATGAAAAAAATATACAGACCTTTATGGGGAAAATACTTAAGCGTCAGGAATACCGGGTCCTGTACGCTGATACCGGTGCTCAGGGACTGGAAATCATCCGTTCCCAGTGTCCTGATATCATCCTTTTAGACCTGGGGCTTCCGGACATGAACGGCTTTGAGATCATACGGGAAGTCCGCACTTGGACAAGCACGCCTATCATCGTAATATCAGCTCGGACTGCGGAGCAGGAAAAAGTATCAGCCCTCGATCTGGGCGCTGATGATTATATCACAAAGCCTTTCGGCACTTCAGAACTCCTTGCCCGCATCCGCGCATCCCTGAGGCACAGCAACCGTCTGCGCACGGACAGCCCGCTCTATCTTCGTCCATACCGTCACGGAGAAATGAAATTAGATTTCTCCAAGCGCCTGCTCACAATTGGCAGCCAGGTCGTCCACCTGACGCCCATTGAGTATAAGATCGTTGCCTACCTCGCCCAAAATTCCGGCAAAGTTATCACCTACGCTGCGATCCTGTCCAATGTGTGGGGGCCCTACGCAGACAGCGACAACAAGATCCTGCGTGTCAACATGGCAAATATCCGCCGCAAGATTGAAGACGATCCGGCACAGCCCAGGTATATCTTCACAGAAGTCGGGGTCGGATACCGGATGGCAGAGGATGAAGAAGAGTGAGGAATCTGCAGATCCCGCCTCATCTTACGGTTACTCTCACTCCATCTTCTGTATTTTCCACTTTTATCCCGAGTCCGTTTGCCCGGAAGATCTTATCAGCCAGATACAGTCCTACACCGAGATGCTTCTCCCCGGTATCCCTGCTTTTGCTGCCGGTAAAAAACAAATCACACACATAGGGCAGGTCTTCTTCAGGTATCTTTTCTCCGGTATTTTGGATCACACATCTGTTTTTCTCTATGTCGATCCGTATTTTCCCTTCATAGCGGTTGTGGGCAGCCGCATTTGCGATCAGGCTGGAGAAAGCTTTCTCTACCATCCCTCTGTCTCCGTGTATCAGGAAATCTTCACTGCAGCTTACGCTCAGCTCTATCTGCTTTTCTTCTATCTGAGCGCCGTATGCAGAAATAATCCCGTTGATCATCTCCCTGACTGATATCTGTTCCTTCACCGGGCTATATCCTTCAGAGTCAAGTCTGGAAATGCATACCATCTCTTTTACCATGTCATCCATACGCTCAGTCTGTCCGATTATCTGCTGCAGATAATATTTTCTCTTTTCGCTGTTTACATTTTCTTCCAGATTTTCTGCAAATCCCCGTATTACCGCCAGAGGTGTTTTCATCTCATGGGCGATCACATTTGTAAAATCCCTCTGCCTCTCTTCCAGTATCGCCCGCCTGCGAAATGTTTTTTCAACGATCCAGAGAACCAGTCCGGCACAGAGCAATGTCAGAACGCCTCCCCAAATATAGATATGCTTCAGGGAATCAAACGCTTCCTTCCAGGGGTACTCAACCGACCTGATCACCAGAGTATAGTCCGGTATGCTGTACCATTCTCCGAGAAAGAGCTGCGAAGACGTCTCTGTCTGCTGGACAATACCGCCGCTGCTATACTGAAAATGCGGTTCCTGATATACTTTCGGATAATTCTGAAGATACTCCTTATCCATCCACTCATGCCATCCGTCTATTCCGCCGTTTTGCTGCATTCCCGGGAAATACCACGCCACATCCTGAAGCCGGCTCAACGCATCATAAGATATACTGTCACTATCCTTTTCCCATTGCCATACTGGTCCGATGCTCCCCGCTTCCTTTACATCCTCTGTCGAATAAAAGAGCCTTCTTACACTGACAGCTTCAAGCCCGTCTCCCACAGCGGATTTGGCCGCCTTTATCTCATACGTTATGCCCGCATACTCGTGCGGCTCATAATTCTCTCCCAAATATCCTGCCAGGGTTTCTATTTCTTCATCCGACATGTAGTCTGACAACGGCCAGCTCACTGTGGATGTTCCGGTCTCTCCTTCTATCTCCGCAGTCAGCAGATTTGTACTCCTGGCAGCCAGATTTCCATCCGAGTCATAAACTGCAGCAGAGATCATCTGATACTCCGTGCTGTATACAAGAGCAGCAACGGAGGTCTCCTCATATAATTTATGGATCTCCCAGTCATCCCCGGTCCCTTCCGCGGCATCTTCCTCTGAAATCTGTTCTTCCTTCGCTTTATAACGCATATTATCCCAGATTTTTTGCTCAGTTTTTGCGATTTTTTCCAGATAGTCTTTCCGTCTTCCCAGCTGGTCCACCCAGGTAGCCAGCAGCATACTCAGTACGTACACAGCCGCAAAAGCAAGGATCAGGAAAGCTCTCAGTTTTCCTCCCGTATACCCCTTAACAGCTGATCTTTTCTTTTCCGCCTTCTTATCCTTTTTCACTCTCATGCAGACACCTCCATCCTGTAACCGGCGTTTCTCACGGTATGGATCCGGCACGTGCTCCCTTCCAGCGCTTTTCTCAGCTTCTTGATGTGATTGTCCACGACACGCTCATTTCCCTCAAAATCATATCCCCACAGCCGGACTAAAAGCTGTTCTCTCGTAAAAACCCGGTTCGGATTTTTTAAGAAAAGAAGGAGCATCTCATACTCCTTAGGCGCAAGCGGGCAGTCCGATCCCCGGACAGTGACACTCCGGGTACGCAGATTCACCGTCACGCTGCCTTTGACTACCAGATCCGCAAGGGATGACCCTCTCACACGTCCCGTCATCGCCATAACCTTTGCATAGAGCACGGGCAGGGAGAATGGTTTGGTAATATAATCGTCCGCTCCTGCGGCGTAGCCATTCAACTCATCCTCCTCCATCACCCGGGCTGTGATGAAAAATATCGGCGTGTCTGTCTGTTCCCGGATCTTCCGGCATACAGAAAAGCCGTCCTGCCCCGGGAGCATCACATCCAGCAGGATCATCTGCCAGGACCCGTTCACCGCCCTCTCTGCGGCATCTTTCCCATTATATACGATTTTGGTCTTCCACCCCTTCGCGGTAAAATAATCACTGACTGCTTCCGCCAGCAGTCTGTCATCCTCCACGATCAAAAGCCTGAGTTCCATATCCGCTTCCTTTCACCAGTATCTTTTTCTTTGTTTCTGATGTTAGTGTACAGGATGATTATATCTTTTTTGTATCGCTTTCGCAGTATTTCAGATAAATATTAGATCGGGTAACTATATAAAAAATCAGAGGCGCTGCACTCTTTGGTGCTTTACCTCTGATTTTTTCATACAGACTGTTTATTATCTTTTTTAATACAGCTTCGCTCCTGCAGGGATCCCGTCATCTACCATCAGCAGATTCAGTCCCTCATGTCCATCTTCCTCATGTACTGCTGAAATCAGCATACCCTCGGAATCGATGCCCATCATCTTTCTTGGCGGCAGGTTTACGATTGCGATTGCTGTCTTTCCAACCAGTTCTTCCGGCTCATAATACTCGTGAATACCGCTTAAAATCGTGCGTTTCCGGTCTGTTCCATCGTTCAAAGTGAACTTCAAAAGTTTCTTAGACTTCGGAACAGCTTCACATGCCTCGATCTTCACGGCACGAAAATCCGACTTACTGAAAGTGTCGAAATCAACCATTTCCTCAAAGAGCGGTTCAACTTTTACCTTTGAAAAATCAATCTTTTCAACCGGTTTTTCTTCGGCTTTTTCTGCCTTCGCCTCGCCCTTCTTAGCGTCCAGTGACTTCATTGTCGGGAAATATTTTATGATCTCTTCGTGATCACTTATTATCCCTTATTCCGGCTTGCAACTGATTAAGGATATTATTCACAATCCTTCGTTATCATTCATTATTCAATTCATTTTGTTGTCAATTTGTGGTCTTTTCAAAATTTTGTTGTACTCCGCGAATTTTTAAGCCCTTCTCAAAAGATATCTAATTTGGCTGCCAAATTCTCGAATGATTCTTGTTTCTTCTTTTCTGTTGCTTCAGCGTAGATGTCCAATGTAGTCTCAATATTCTTGTGACCCATAATGGACTGGATAACTTTTAAATTTGTTTCGTTTTCGCAAAGTCTGGTGCAAAAAGTGTGCCGCAAATGATGGCATGAGAAATTAGGTAGAATGATCGGATCCCTGTGTTCTTTTTTTGCTCGCACCACTTCATCAGCATTATAGTTGCTGGCAATACGTTTTATAGTGTGATTGACTGTCTGCGGATTTGGCACCGAACCAAAGCGGTTACAGAAAATAAAGCCCGTCATTCCGTCAATCTCTGTCTCATTGAATCCGTTTTCCTTTTGTTCTTCATAGAGCATCTCAAAAGCGTCTTTTACGATATCCAACATCGGTATAGTTCTGATGCCGGCATCTGTTTTCGGAAGTGAAACCCTTAAAACACATTTATTACTTCCATTCGTCGGATAATATACCAGGCTATGATTAATACTGATTACCCGATTTTCAAAGTCAAGGTCTTGCCAGCGTAATCCAAGGGCTTCCCCAATCCTGCAGCCTGTTCCCAATAAGATAGTAAACATAGGCCACCAGTGATAATAAATCGGATGATTAGCAATATACTCCATAAAACATCTCTGCTGTTCAATGGTCAACGCATGTCTGACGCCTCTATTTTTCCCTGACTCTCTGCTTATTTCCTTCATTACACCGTCTGTAGGATTTTTTCTGATAATCTCATCCCTTACCGCCAACTGAAATGTAGGATGAAGCAAACAATGCACTGAATCAAGTGTTCCTAATGAAATACCCTGCTGATTAAGAAGATGATAGTAAAACTGCAAAACATCAGAATATTTTATCTCTGCAATTCTTTTCAATCCAAAAGTATCCCTCACATAGTGATCATAAGTATATAAATAAGAACTTCTTGTAGACTCTCTCAAATTGTATTTAGTAGAGATATAACGATCAAAGGTTTCATTCAGAGTAGCCTTCCCGGCCACATATATATCCAAACCGTCCAACTGATCCTTTAACAGTTTTTCTTCCTTTTCTCTTAATTGTGTAAGATCATTTGCATAAATAAATTTTCGTCTACCAAGCGGATCCGTATAAGTATACATATACCGCTTATCTGACGTTCTCTGCACCTCTCCTTTTCTTAACGACCTTCCCCGCAGATCTTTCCTTGTCTTTGCCATGTTGTTTTCCTCCTCCCAATATGAAAGAAGGACTCACTGATTATTCCTGCTTAGAGATAAAAGCCTCCACTCCACGTAAAACAACATCTGTAGTGGTCATATTGTGTTTTTCGGCGTATGCAAGCAGCTGAGAATATAACTGGTCAGACACACGAATACTCAAGACTTTCTTCTTTGTGTTTTCAGACTTTGGTCTTCCCATCTTAATCATAGCCACATTCATACCTCCTATGAATTATATTATACTTTTTGTATGACAAAATGTCAACAGGCAGCAATCATATCTGAGTCCTTTTTCGTACTGTAAATAATCAATATTCTCTAAATGTTTCAAGATACTTTTCAAAGATCTCACAGTTCACTAAAACAACCTTATCAATTTTATATGTTGCCTTAGCCTCTTTTGCTAATGCCTGGAATTTTGTCAATCCAAGACTGTATTTTTCAGCGCCTTCCTGATATCTCACAAACTTCTTTTCGCAGCGCTTCGTTGCTTCAACATCTTTTCTTGCAAAACCCATAAATAAAAGCCCCTTTCTACAGATTAGATAGGGAATTATACTATTCCCTTCACTTCTCCATAGGAAAGAGGCTTATTTCACAAGTTCTTTTAGAAAATAAATGTACTTGAAAACTTATCTTTTTATATTGAATTTTTAAATATTATCTACAATACGCATGTGTCCATTTATCTCATTACTTTTATAAAGAAAATAACCTTCTCTTCTCTGCCATTTCTGATTATGTCCTCCTAAAAAATATTGCTTTTCACCTTCTATGCACCAGAACAGCTTAACTTTTTTCTTTGCCATATATTGATTTAAGATATCTCTTCGAATAACAAGTTCACTCCTTTCATTACCCAGAACTTTTAAATCACAAGCTACAATTTCTCCATTATAATAGTATATACCATCCACTGATTTTTCATAAAGTTTCATTTCTTGAATGATGGATCCTGCTGGAATCATAAATGAGGTTGTTTCTTCCTGCGAAGCATCAAATTCTTCCTCCCACAAAACATTAACTGATGCAGGAATTGCTTTTATTGTTGCTCTACCGTCATCCTCTTCTGGAACAGCAAACTCTGCTTTATAACCAGGGCTCCAAGCATATTCTCGACTAAATAAAGAATAACAGTCTCTTGTATAAGAAGATCGGCTTTGAATAAATCCTGAATCTATCAGTTCTTCTTCTGTAAGTTTTTCCATTTTATCACTAACAATATACATTGAAGCACTCGCCCAGATATGTTGTTCTCCAATTGGAAATCCTATAACTGATATTTCTTCATTTGGTGGTTGTAACTTGTTCTCCTGATATAAGTACAAAGAAACCCACTCTGTTCCAGATTCATCTTTGTGTATCAACCGTCCTGGGAAATCTTGAAACATTTTATCCTCGGAAATTATCCATTCTTCAATATCTGAGTCAGATGCTCCGAAAGGCAAAAAACTCTCATCATCATATTCAGGTAACTTTATTTTAAGCATACTTTTTACAGGTTTTATTCTAATATTTAAGGTAGGATCAAAATCTCTCACATATGGTTCCCACGGCCCATTATAATAGTAGCCTGTCTCGTCATTCCAATCCACCCCCTTTAACATATATTCATCAGATAGACGAGCCAGAATATTATACATAGCTATCCACTGATATTTTTTACCAATTCTTTCTATTTTTTTAACATGATGTCTGTCAAATCCCGCCCTATGCAAATCATACTCCCCAAAATATTTAGAACAATAACCCAAATTTTCGAAAATAAAACTTAACGCATAATAATAAATGTTTGCTGTATCTACTTTCTTGAAATAATTAACTGCTGATTGGAAAGTATATCTGCCAAAGTCTCCATACATTCCAACCCCCTTCACAGGAAGATTAAATTTCATAGAAAACAGCAACATCCAAACTCCAGGTTGTTCAAACTGTTTATCACTATAATCTACTTCCTCAACTTTTGGAACAGGTACAGATTTATATGGTGGTTTGATTTTTGAAATATCAAATTGTTTCTCATCTTCCGGGTATTCCCACAAAAAACGTTCTATTATTAACCGTGCATAATCTCTTAACAAGATATCCGGATACACATATGTTTGATCAAAAATTTCGTTATAAATCCATTCTACCAATTCAGTAAATTCCGTCTTAAAATCAGTGATTCTTTTTACAACCGCACCAAATACAGTTCCATATATTCGCTGAGCAATATATGGATCATTGACCGATTTGAAAATCTCAAGCAATCTTTTGCATAATCCAAAGTGAGATTTCATTATCTCCACCATTGCCTTTGAGATCCTATCTCTCAGAGTGCGATTCGAAGATGAAAGCATCCATGAAAAAAGTATCAACAATAGAAATGCTCTATTTTCTGATAGCCCCTCAAATTTATTGCCTTCTTCTATGAAATATGCCAGACTTACAATCCGATCCTTTTCACCTAAATCATTAATTTCGATGGTCCATAAGTAGTCACGGTAATTAAGTTCATACTTATTCAAAAGTTTAGTCAATCCCATTGCATTCAATTCGCTATTCTCTTTAGTTGCATTTTCAATAAATATATCCCACACCCGTTTAGGGGATACATGATACTTATTTATCAATTCCAAAAAGTTATCTAATTTAACACAAGAACTTCTCCAAGTGAATGTTCCAATGTATTGATCTACTAATCGTTCTTTATCCCATTCATCTGTAACGCAATCAATTATATCTATACATTCTTCATCATATTTCATCGCATATAAAGATGAAATCATTGCAAATATAGATTCATTCCCATAATTGTCTACATTTCCTTCTTCATCGATTGCTAATAATTGTAATCTACAGTATTCTCTGATTTTTCCCTTATCTTGTTCACGGTCAACAATACTACTTGCCTTTAGATAATCTTCAAGCAGATTGTATCCAATATAAAAAATCTCCTCCTGATTTCTTACATAAGAAGCCAAAACACCTGC
>USKR01000017.1 GCA_900555215.1 uncultured Ruminococcus sp. | reverse complement strand
AGGAAGAATGCAAGCACTCTTCCTGGGTCCTGTTTCTATTTTTACGCACGGCTCATTGCCATCACGAAAGCTCTAACTTCCCGGTGTATAACTGGTAATACGTTCCTTTGAGTTTGAGGAGGTCTTCATGGGTTCCCCGCTCAATGATGCGTCCGTGTTCGAGGACCATGATCGCATCACTGTTGCGGATGGTGGACAGCCTGTGGGCGATTACGAATACGGTACGGCCTTTCATCAGGTTATCCATACCCTGCTGTACGATCTGTTCTGTCCTTGTATCAATGGAGGATGTCGCCTCATCGAGGATCAGCACCGGCGGATCGGCAATAGCAGCCCTGGCGATCGCGAGGAGCTGCCTCTGTCCCTGGGAGAGTTCTTCCCCATCGCCGCTCAAATGGGTATCGTATCCGTTTGGCAGCATGTTGATAAATCCGTCGGCATGGGCGAGTTTTGCTGCCTTATATACCTCTTCATCCGTTGCGTCCAGTTTTCCGTAACGGATATTTTCCTTGATCGTGCCTGTGAACAGGTGTGTGTCCTGAAGCACGATGCCAAGAGAATGTCTCAGGTCAGCTTTCTTGATCTTGTTGATATTAATATCATCATAGCGGATTTTTCCGTCTGCCACATCGTAGAATCGGTTTATCAGGTTGGTGATCGTTGTTTTTCCCGCACCGGTCGAGCCGACAAAAGCAAGCTTCTGTCCCGGCTTAGCATACAGAGTCAGGTCATGGAGCACCATATGATCCGGTGTATATCCGAATGTCATGTCATAGAACCGCACATCGCCTTTCAGCTCTGTGTATGTGATCGTTCCATCCGCTTTATGAGGGTGCTTCCACGCCCACATTCCGGTACGCTCTTTGCATTCTGTGATATTGCCGTTCTCATCTTTCTTCGCATTGACAAGGGTTACATAACCGTCGTCAACCTCCGGTTCCTCATCCATCATATTGAAGATACGCTCTGCTCCGGCAAGCGCCATAATGATAGAGTTAAACTGCTGTGCAATCTGCATGAACGGCTGTGTAAAGCTCTTCGTAAACTGAAGATAAGACGCCATAACGCCCAGCGTGATATTTCCGATGCCCATTACGGAAAGGAACCCGCCGAACACTGCCGTAAGCACAAACTGCAGGTTCCCGAGATTACCGATGATCGGTCCCATCATGCTTGCAAATGTATGCGCTCTGGACGCGCTGGTAAATAAGCGTTCATTGAGCTCGTCAAACTCTCTCTCCGAAATCTTCTCGTGGTTAAACACTTTCACGACACGCTGGCCGTTCATCCTCTCTTCCACAAATCCTGTGATGTCTGCAAGATCAAGCTGCTGGCGGATAAAATATTTTCCGCTGTTGCCTGCGACCAGTTTTGACACCATGGTCATCACAAAGATCATGATCACTGCAAGAACTGTCAGCACTGGACTGAGCACCAGCATTGAGACGAAAGTTACCACAACCGTAAACACCGACATCAGCACCTGCGGTATGGACTGGTTGATCATCTGACGCAGAGTATCTGTATCATTGGTATAAAGACTCATGATCGAGCCGTTTGTATTTTGGTCAAAATAGCGGATCGGAAGCGTCTGCATATGCTCAAACATTTCATCACGGACACGCTTTAATACCCCCTGCCCGATCACGACCATCATCCGGCTGTACACAAATGTGGAAATCACTCCCAGAAGGAAGATCGATCCCAGCACAGCCAGCGCTGAATAGAGCTCCGTGTAATCCGGGTCTGTCTGCCCGATAAGCGGGATGATAAAGTCATCCAGAAGGAATTTCAATGACAATGATACTGAAATCGAAGCAATAGAGCTCATCAGGATACAAAGCAGCACTACAACAAACTGTACCTTATAAGTACTGGTCACATACCCCAGCAGACGCTTTGCTGTCTTGATCGTTCCCTTTGTGACCGCGGGACCTCCGCCCCGCCTCTGTTTGATCTGATCACTCATCGTCAGCGCCTCCTTTCACCTGTGATTCATATACTTCCCGGTAGATTGCATTCGTCCTGAGAAGCTCTTCTGATGTACCGATGCCGTTGATCTCACCGTTATCCATGACAATGATCACGTCCGCGTCCTCCACAGACGAGATCCTCTGCGCGATAATGATCTTCGTCGTATCCGGAATCTCCTCACGGAATGCCTGACGGATCAGTGCGTCCGTCCTTGTATCCACAGCGCTTGTAGAATCGTCAAGGATCAGGATCTTCGGTTTCTTAAGCAGCGCCCTTGCGATACAGAGCCTCTGTTTCTGTCCGCCGGACACATTGTTTCCGCCTTCCACGATCATCGTATTATAACCTGCAGGGAACTCCTGGATAAAGCTGTCCGCCTGCGCCAGCTTGCAGACTCTCTGAACCTCTTCATCACTGGCATTTTCATCTCCCCAGCGGACATTCTCATAAATGCTTCCCGTAAAGAGAACATTCTTCTGGAGCACCATGGACACCTGGTCACGCAGCGCTTCCAGATTGTAATCCCTTACATCTACTCCGCCTACCTTCACGCTTCCTTCCGTCACATCATACAGCCTCGGGATCAGCTGCACCAGCGTTGACTTCGCGCTTCCCGTTCCGCCGATAATACCTACGATCTGACCGCTCTTTATATGCAGGTCAACATCCTTGAGAGAAAGGTTGCCGCCTTCTCCGGCATAGCTGAAGTTTACATGCTCAAAATCAATGTCTCCGTTTGCAACTTCTTTAACCGCGTCAGCCTTATCCTGCATCTCCGGCACCTCTTCCAGCACCTCTGTAATACGGTCTGTGGAAGCTTCCGCGATCATGATCATTATAAATACAAACGTCACCATCATCAGGGACATGAGAATCTGGAGCGCGTACACAATAACACTTGTCAGCTCTCCGGTCTGCATCGAACCGCTTATAATGCTCTCTCCTCCGATCAGCACCATAACGATAACGACTGTATATACGGCAAACTGCATGATCGGCGAGTTCCACGCTACTATCTTTTCGGCCTTCGTAAACAGCTTAAATACTATGGTAGATACTTTGCCGAATTTCTCCACTTCATGATCGCCGCGGACATATGCTTTCACAACTCTTGCCGCGTTTACATTCTCTTGCACTGTATTGTTCAGTACATCATATTCGTCAAACACCTGGACGAAATGCGGATGCGCTTTCTTGGCGATAAAGATCAGCGCAATACCGAGAACCGGCGCCACGATCAGCATAACGATCGCGATAGGCATACTGATCGTCATCGTCATGATCAGAGACAGCACGATCATGATCGGCGCTCTGGCAAGCAGGCGGATCGTAAACATATACGCCATCTGTACGTTAGTGATATCTGTTGTCATCCTGGTCACAAGACTTGACGTTGAAAAATGGTCAATGTTCCCAAATGAAAAATCCTGTATACGGTAAAAGATATCATGGCGCAGGTTTTTCGCATATCCCGAGGAAGCGATCGCTCCGAGCTGTCCCGCCTTTGCCCCAAAGGCAAGCGCCAGCATAGCCATGACGATGAGCAGAAGACCCATCTTTATAATGTAAGCCATATCCCCTTCCATGATCCCGACATCAATGATCTTTGCCATCAGCAGCGGGATAAGGACTTCCATCAGAACCTCCAGACAGACCAGCACCGGAGTCAGGAAGGATTCCCGTTTATATTCCCTGACAGAACGAAGTAGTTTCCTATTCATGGTCTCTATTCTCCTCTCCTTTTTCCTTATTATTATAATTACCAGACAAATCCTCTGAAGCCTTTCCTCCGGCATCTGTCTCTGTGCCGGCATTTCTCTGTTCATCCGATGGCTTTTCATTCTGTGACAGATTCAAAGACATCCGCTCCAGCACTTCCAGGCAGATTTTCAGCTTTTCCGGATCGATATCCCATACGAGGAGTTCTTCCATATATCGGATATTCTCCAGGATACGCTCTCTGACTCCCTCTGCTTTTGACGTAGGGGTGATCTTTTTCAGCCTTGCATCCCATTCCACAGCCTCCCGGGTTATGAACCCGTTTTTCTCAAGGAGCTGAAGTGTGCCCGTAGCTGTCGATCTGCGGATCTGAAATTCCTGTTCCACGTCTTTTTGATAAATTTCTTTTTTCAACGACTGAAACAGGATATAGTGCAGTATGTGGCGCTGCATATTAGTGAGGCTGTCATTTTCCTCCTCAGCACACATCTGCCGTTTAAGCTGGTGAGAGATCGTATTGATCAGCCTGCCCACATCCTGCGGGACGCCGTTCCCCCGCTCTTCCGCCTGATTATCCATGCCGCATCCACTCCTTTATACAGGTTCAAAATTATTTGTTCGGTAACTAACAATCAGTATATGCAAATAGATTTTTATTGTCAACACACAAATCTGATTTCCCCGGATTTTGATCACTCTGTCCTTATTACCCTCCTGCTGCTTTTACTTCATGCGCATTTTTTACATCCCATCTTGAATTTTTATGCCGTTTTAACGAAAATCTTACACTTTTTCCAGCATAAGTATAGAAATGTCACAAAAAAAATTGTATAATAAAACGCACAAAGAATGAAAGAGAGGGCTTATTATGAAGCAAAACAACATGTTAGCCATGATTTTAGCCGGCGGCCGCGGGTCCCGTCTTCATGACCTGACGAAAAAAGTGGCAAAACCGGCTGTTTCATATGGTGGAAAATACCGCATCATCGATTTTCCCCTCAGCAACTGCGCCAACAGCGGGATCGATGTTGTAGGTGTCCTGACACAATATGAATCCATTCTCCTGAACAGCTATGTCGCAGCGGGACGCCGCTGGGGTCTGGACGCAAAGGACAGCGGAGTATATGTACTGCCGCCGCGTGAGAAGTCTGATGCCAATCTGGATGTATACAGAGGAACGGCTGATGCGATCTCACAGAATATCGATTTTATCGATACATATTCACCGGAGTATCTCCTGATTCTCTCCGGCGACCATATCTATAAAATGAACTATGCGAAAATGCTCGCATATCACAAAGAATGCAAGGCAGACGCAACGATCGCCGTCATCGAAGTTCCGATGAAAGAGGCAAGCCGTTTCGGTATCATGAATACTAATGAAACCGGACGTATCGTTGAATTCGAAGAAAAGCCGGAACACCCGAAGAGCAACCTTGCTTCCATGGGTATCTATATCTTTAACTGGAAGCTGCTCCGCAAAATGCTCCTTGCAGATATGAAGGATCCGAATTCCAATCATGACTTCGGAAAGGATATCATCCCCGCACTCTTAAATGACGGCGGCAATCTGTATGCGTACAAATTCAAAGGCTACTGGAAAGACGTAGGAACTATTGATTCTCTCTGGGAGGCAAATATGGATCTCCTTGACAAGAACAATGAGCTTGACTTAAATGACAGCACCTGGAAGATCTATACAGAGGATGTTACAGCACTTCCCCAGTATGTAGGCTCAGAAGCAGTCATTGACCGCGCATTCATCACACAGGGATGTGTTGTTGACGGTGAAGTAAAGAATTCCGTCCTGTTTACAGGAGCTAAGGTAGCAGCCGGAGCAAAGGTCATCAACAGTGTCCTCATGCCGGGAGCTGAAGTCGCGGAAGGCGCAGTGGTAACGCGCGCACTCGTCGCGGACGGCATCAAGATCGGCAAAAACGCCGTAGTCGGCAGCGCTGACAGCAAGAATATCGAACTTGTGGCAAAACGTGTAAAGGGGGATGAATAATATGAGTAAGGCATTTGGAATCGTTAATTTTGCCGGAAATCACATCCAGGTTGACGGTCTTCAGGCATATCGTCCGGTAGGTGCCTTTTCTTTCCTCGGCAGATACCGCACGATTGATTTTCCTATCTCTAATATGAGCAACAGCGGAATTGATAATATTGAAGTATACGTCCGCAGAAAACCCCGTTCCCTGACAGAACATCTCGGGACCGGACGTCACTATAATATCAACTCCAAACGCGGGCAGCTCAATATTATGTACACAGAAAATAACCGCATCGGCGATATTTACAGCACGGATGTCGCTGCATATGTCGAAAACATGGACTGCATCGAGAGGATCCACCTTCCCTATGTAGTCATCGCGCCGAGCTATATGGTGTATACAGCAGATTACAGCACATTCCTCAGCGAGCATATCGAATCGGGAGCAGATATCTCAATGATGTATCACTCCGTCGACAATGCAAAGGAAGCATTCCTCAACTGTAACACACTCAACATCAACAAACAGAAGGGTGTCCTCTCTATTGAACCGAACCACGGAAATGCAAAGAACAAAAATATTTCCATGGATACATATGTAATGTCAACTGAATTGTTTATCAATCTGGTTAAGAAGGCTCACAAGACATCCTCAATGTATACGTTTGCCGATATCCTCAACGAAGAGTGTGAAGAGCTCGATATCCGCGCAGTCTCCCACAGAGGATACTTTGCGGCGATCTGTGATTTTAACAGTTATTATCATGCAAATATGGATCTGATCGACTTAAAGCACGCTTCAGATCTCTTCAGCCCGGACTGGCCGATCTACACCCGTACGAATGACTCCTGCCCGGCACAGTATTTCGAAGGCAGCAAGGTAACATCTTCAGTTGTATCCAACGGCTGTCTGATCGAAGGAACAGTAGAGAATTCCATCATCGGAAGAGGCTGCGTCATCAAACCGGGCGCTGTCGTAAAGAACTGCGTGATCTCCGCTGATGTAGTCATAGGAAAAGGCGTTCACGCAGAGAACCTCGTCGTAGATAAGCACGCAAGGCTGATCCGCGGCAAGAGAGTCATCGCGGCGCCGGACAAACCCGGATACATCAAACGCGGCGATACACTGTAAATCCGGATTTGGTCGTGAGGACTGCCGAACGGATGAACGTGGCGGCGGTGACTTGGAACGATCTGCAGGAAAAACTAAAAGGAAGAAAGTGCTTTTAGCCGCGCTTTCTTCCTTTTAGTTTTTTCCAGATCGTGAAACGAAAAGCGGTTTTCGGATGTTTTCCGCCCCGTCCACACACAAATCCAGATTTACCTCCGGTTCTTCTGATAGATCACTGCCAATCCCTTGAGCAGCAGATCTTCATCCAGCCTGACCTCTCTCCGGCAGTGAGGCACGATCTTTCCTGCCAGTCCCCCGGTCGCAACTACAGTCACGTCTCCCTCCAGCTCTTCTTCCAGACGGTCGATGATTCCGTCGATCGCAGCTGCAGCGCTGTAGATGGTTCCGCTCTTCATACACTCCACTGTATTTTTCCCGATGATATGCTCCGGTGCCTCCAGGCTGATGCCGCCCAGCTGAGACGCATTCGCAGTAAGCGAGTCGAGGGATACCCCGATACCGGGATAGATCATCCCGCCGATGTAATTCCTGTTTTTATCGATCACGCAGACTGTGTTTGCCGTCCCCATATCAAAGATCAGGAGCGGCACCGGATATTCTGCAATCCCGGCTACAGAGTCCACCACGAGGTCGCTGCCGAGCTGCGCCGGGTTATCAATACGGATATTAAGCCCGGTCTTGATGCCTGCCCCCACTACAAGAGGCTCTTTTTTCAGGATCTTCTCTACTGCGATTTTTACTACAGTTGTGATCTGCGGCACCACAGATGAGATGATCCCTCCCTCCAGGTCCGCTCTTTTTATATGATAGATGTCCAGCACATTTTTGATATCAATGGCATATTCAAGCTCTGTTTTTGTGCGCACAGTGGAAAGCCGCTCAATAAACACACATTTTTTGCCGTCCATACAGCCGATCACAATATTTGTATTGCCGATATCAATAGCCAATATCATTTTTTAACCCCAGCCTTTCCCTGACATTTTTCTTTAAGAGAACACGTCCGATGAGCAGCGTAAGAATGCCCGCCACGATCGCTTCCGGCACTCCGTTGATCCCGATCACAGACAGGATAAATGTATAGACTGCAGAAACTGCGACCTCATTCGCCGCTGCATACGCCTCTCTGAAAAATACAAAAATCAGGTTCATAACAAGCAGTGTGTTAACCAGCGCGCCGCTCACGCCTGCAAGTACAAGCCCCGCGCTTGAAATACCGCTTTTCCGTTTGACAAGATCTTTTGTGAGCCACATTACCAGCTTATATACATAATAGGGTACAACCCCAACCAGTATTCTCGGGACAAAGCATATGATGACGCTTCCCAGTCCCCCGCTCACATCGCCGATACTGTAAAAAGGAGTGAACACAAATGATGTCGGCGTGGGGTTCATCGTGTTATTGATAAAGCTTGTCAGTCCGAAAAGGAAGCCGAGTGCCGCTCCCTTCTTCGGTCCCATCAGGAGCGATGCGATGATTACCGGCACATGGATGATCGTTGCCCTGGTAAATCCGAGCGGGATATAGCCCAGAAAGGGGGTAAAGGCCATGATGCATATGATCGCACCGAATATTGCCACCTGGACCATGCTCATCGTACTGAATCTGCTCCCCGACTGTACACCGCCGTTTTTCTGCCGGCTGCTGTCAGTCTGTTTCATTGTTTCTGATCTGTGATTCTCTGAATTTTTCATGTTTGCCTCCTTGTTATCATTCCCGTAAGGGATACAATACATTTAGCACAGTTAAGAATTCTGTCTCTTTATTCGATTGTTTCTGTTTCCCGGCTTTCTTTGCCGGATTCCCGTTCCGCCAGGATCCGGTCAATGATCTTTGAGGCTGTCTCCTCTTTTGACATTTTCCCGAGTGAGATTTCCTCGTTTTCTGTGATAATCGTTACCACGTTCGTATCGCCGCCAAAGCCGGCGCCTTCCACTCGCAGGCTGTTTGCCACGATCATGTCCAGATGCTTTTTCTGCAGCTTCTTTCTGGCATTCTCGATCAGGTCTTGTGTCTCCATGGCAAATCCGCACAGGAACTGCCCCTGCCGCTTATGCTCTCCGAGATACGCCAGGATATCGTCTGTCCGCTCAAGTTCCAGCGTCAGCTCTCCGCCTTTTTTCTTGATTTTTTCGATGCTCACATACTTTGGACGATAATCCGCTACCGCAGCTGCCTTGACGATGATATCCTGCTCCTGCGCCTGAGCGGTCACAGCCTCATACATCTCCCTTGCGGACTTTATGTCCACAGTTTGAACAAACCGTGGTTTCTGCAGTCCGGTCGGTCCGCTCACAAGCGTCACAGACGCTCCCCGCCGTGCGCACACTGTGGCAATGGCATATCCCATTTTACCCGTAGAGTGGTTCGTGATATAGCGCACCGGGTCCACTGCTTCCTGAGTCGGTCCCGCGGTCACCAGAACCCTGAGTCCTTCCATGTCCTTTTCACAGGCGGTCTCCTGAAGAATATATTCAAGCAGAAGCTCCGGCTCGGGCATCTTCCCAGCCCCCGTGTCTCCGCACGCCAGATATCCCACAGCCGGGCTGATAACCTCGTATCCGTATCCCTCCAGGATTTTCATGTTATCCTGCACGATCGGATTCTCGAACATATTCGTGTTCATCGCAGGCGCAATGATCTTTCTGCACCTGCATGCCATCACTGTTGTGGTCAGCATATCATCCGCAATGCCGTGGGCGATCTTTCCGATCACATTTGCGCTTGCCGGGGCGATCATCACCACGTCTGCCTTCTTCGCCAGCGACACATGTTCCACACTGTACTCAAAATTCCGGTCAAATGTGTCTGCCAGACACTTGTTGCCGGTCAAAGTCTCAAAAGTGATGGGATTGATGAAATTCACCGCGTTCTGCGTCATCAGCACATGTACATCTGCATGAAGTTTCTTCAGGGCGCTCGCCAGAGACGCCGTCTTATACGCTGCGATGCTTCCCGATACTCCGAGCAGGACTGTCTTTCCCTTTAACATAGGTTACCCCCTTTCTTAAGTTTGACAGAACCGTATGCGCCGCCATGCGGACGCTGCCTTCCGATTTGGTGTGAACATCCCGCACCTGCGTCGGGATTGCTCCGGTTCCGCTTTATTATATGGCATGAAAGCCGAAAAATCAATCCATCCGGAAATACAGTACGTGTCAAATAGTGTTGGATTTTCTCTCACTTATCCTTTATAATAGCAGGCAGTAAAGGAGCGTACGTTATGCTGAGATCATACATTGCATTTGACATAGAGACAACGGGGCTGAACCCCATGGAAAATGAGATCATAGAGATCGGAGCACTGAAAGTGCGTGAAGGCAGGGTTGCGGAACGGTTTATGGAATTCATCCATCCTGCCTCTCCTATATCTCCAATGATCACAGAGCTTACCGGGATCACGAATAAAATGGTCGAGGGCGCCAGATCCCGCAGCCAGGTGGTCTCTGACTTTCTGGATTTCTGCGGGGAAGACATTCTTGTGGGACACAATGTGATCTTTGATTACAGTTTTGTGAAATGCAGCGCTGTACAGGATGGGCTTTCATTTGAAAAGCTGGGGATCGACACCTTAAAAATCGCCAAAAAAGTACACTCTGACCTGGACTCAAAAAGCCTGGGCAGCCTGTGCGATCACTATCATATTGAGAACAAAGCCGCGCACCGCGCCTATCATGACGCGCTCGCCACAGCAAAACTTTACCAGACGCTGGCGCACTATTTCGAAGAGACTGATCCAAAACTTTTCAAGCCCGTACAGCTTACATATAAAGTCAAAGCACCACAGCCTGCCACGCCGAAACAGATTTCTTTTCTGTCAAGCCTGATACAGAAACGGGGCGTAAAAATGGAATGGGATCCGAAGACACTGACAAGGAGCGAGGCTTCCCGGATGATCGACGGGCTGCTGAAGGGATAAACATACCTTCCTTCTTTTAAGAATCCGGTACTTTTTTGGTACTTTTCTTGATTTTATATTATTGCCGTGTTATACTAGCAGACGTTGCAGACCCGTTTAAAAACAAGGTCTTTCAAGGTCTGCCGGCGGTCACCGCCGTAAAATGTGCCGAGTGTTCGAGACCTTCCACTCGTAAAACAAAACTAAAGGAGAATTGAAAAATGAAAGTATTCAAACACCTCAATGTGCTTTTCATGGCACAGGCGGCGATGATCGCCGCGATCTACGTAGTCGTGACACTGCTTGTCGCACCTTTCGCGTACGGAGAGGTACAGGTCCGTTTATCAGAGGCTCTGACCATCCTTCCGGTATTTACCCCAGCCGCGATCCCCGGATTATTTATCGG
>USKR01000016.1 GCA_900555215.1 uncultured Ruminococcus sp. | reverse complement strand
ATCTCTTCATCAGGCAAACCGAAGGATTATTGAAGCAGTGGCAAAGAGGCTGAAAACAGACATTTCAAAATTCCCTATGAACCTGGAAGAGTATGCAAACACTTCAGCAGCGACTGTGCCGATACTTCTGGATGAGCTGAACCGAAAAGATGTCCTCAAAAGAGGCGATAAGGTCATGCTCTCAGGTTTTGGAGCGGGTCTCACATGGGCGGCATGCCTGTTTGAATGGTAATGTGAAAAGCGTGTTGTGAAGACAATCCCGCTGAAATAGAAGGTAATTCCCGGCAGCGCCGGATTACACATAAATATTATCAAAGAAAGGAAAAGAGAACAATGTTAGAGAAGATCAAAGAAATCGTGGCAGAATCACTGAACGTTGATGCGGCAGAGCTTACAGAGGAGACAAACTTCAAAGATGACCTGGGCGCTGACTCCCTGGATCTGTTTGAGATGGTAATGGCGTTTGAAGAGGAGTTTGAAGTTGAAATTCCGTCTGAGGATCTGGAGCAGATCGTAACAGTCGGCGATGTAGCGAAGTATCTGGAAGCACACAAATAAGAAATAGCAAGAAATAAATTTTTTCAAAAAAGAAAGGTTGTAGAGTATGAAGACAAAAGTAACCGAATTATTGGGAATTGAATATCCGATCATTCAGGGAGGAATGGCCTGGGTTGCTGAGTATCATCTCGCAGCCGCCGTATCCGAAGCCGGCGGCCTCGGGCTGATCGGTGCAGCGAGCGCGCCGGCTGACTGGGTGCGTGATCAGATCAGGGAAGCGAAGAAGCTTACCGACAAACCGTTTGGAGTAAATATTATGCTCATGAGTCCGTATGCGGACGACGTGGCAAAAGTGATCGTGGAGGAAGGCGTGAAAGTCGTTACGACCGGAGCCGGATCCCCGGAAAAATACATGAAGATGTGGAAGGAAGCAGGAGTCAAGGTGATTCCGGTCATCGCATCCGTTGCGCTGGCAAAGCGTATGGAGAGATGCGGCGCGGACGCGCTGGTTGCAGAGGGAACTGAGGCAGGCGGACACATCGGTGAGAACACAACAATGGTACTTGTACCGCAGGTTGTGGATGCAGTGAGCATCCCGGTCATCGCGGCAGGAGGGATCGCCGACGGAAGAGGGATCGCGGCAGCCTTCATGCTGGGCGCGCAGGGCGTGCAGATGGGAACTCACTTTGTAGTTACGAATGAATCTCAGGTTCATGAAAATTATAAGGATATGATCATCAAGGCGAGGGACATTGATTCAAGGGTCACAGGACGATCCACAGGACATCCGGTAAGGGCTCTGAGAAATCAGATGACCAAAGAGTACTTACAGAAAGAGCAGGAGGGCGCTTCTTTTGAAGAGCTGGAGCTTCTTACACTGGGCGGCTTAAGAAAAGCTGTCGTAGAGGGCGATGTCAAGACAGGAAGCGTGATGGCAGGACAGATCGCGGGCATGGTCAAAGAGAAGATGTCATGTCATGACCTGATCCAGAAGCTGGTGAAAGAAACAGACGACCTGATCGGAGGAAAAGGATTCTATGAGTAAGATCGCATTTATGTTCCCGGGACAGGGAGCGCAGAAAGCCGGGATGGGCAAAGATTTTTATGAACAGAGTGAAACAGCAAGGAAAGTCATCGATAAGGCGGCTGAGCTGCTGGATATAGATATGAAAGCATTATGCTTTGAAGAAAATGATAAACTGGACCAGACAGAGTACACACAGGCAGCGCTTGTGACAGTGTGTCTGGCAATGGAACATGTACTGAGAGAGCGCGGATTGAAAGCGGACGTGACAGCAGGATTAAGCCTGGGAGAGTACTGTGCCATCGCATCTGCGGGCGGAATGACAACGGAAGACGCGATCGCTGTGGTGAGAAAGCGCGGCATCCTCATGCAGAATGCAGTGCCGGGGGGCAAAGGCTCCATGGCGGCAGTGCTCGGTATGACAGGTGAGGCGATCGAGAAGGTTGTCAATGAGATCGACGGCGTGACCATTGCAAACTATAACTGCCCTGGTCAGATCGTGATCACCGGCTGGAAGGAGAGCGTGGAAAAAGCTTCCGAGGCTCTCAAAGAGGCAGGCGCGAAGCGCGTGATGCCTCTGAATGTCAGCGGACCGTTCCACTCCCCGATGCTGAAAGAAGCAGGAGCGGAACTGGGAAGAGTTCTTGAGAATGTGGAGCTTTCTCCCCTGGAGATCCCGTATGTGACCAATGTGACGGCAGAGTATGTGCGAGATATCAGCGAGACAAAGAAACTTCTCGCTGAGCAGGTCGCGTCTTCCGTGCGCTGGCAGCAGAGCGTGGAAAACATGATCGCAGACGGCGTGGACACGTTCGTGGAGATCGGCCCGGGAAGGACGCTGGCAGGCTTCATGAGAAAGATCAGCCGTGATGTGAAAGTTTACAATGTCGGCACATGGGAAGATGTAGATAAGGTGGTAAGTGAATTATGTTAAATGGAAAAGTTGCGGTAGTCACAGGCGCTTCCCGCGGGATCGGAAAAGCTGTGGCGATCAGGCTGGCTTCCGAAGGCGCGGCGGTAGTGATCAATTACAACGGATCAAAAGACCGGGCGGAGGAAGTGAAAAAGGAGATCGAGGCAGCAGGCGGAAAAGCGGAGATCAAACAGTGCAATGTATCGGATTATGATGCATGTGAAGAAATGTTTAAAGAGATCATCGCTGAGTTCGGAAGTGTAGATATACTGGTAAATAATGCGGGAATCACAAGAGACGGGCTGCTGATGAAAATGTCAGAAGAAGACTATGATGCAGTCCTGGATACAAATCTGAAAGGAACATTTAACTGCATCCGTTTTGTAGCGAGACAGATGATCAAGCAGAGAGGCGGACGTATCATCAATATGGCATCTGTCTCAGGTGTCCTCGGAAATGCAGGTCAGGCAAACTACTCGGCGTCGAAAGCTGGGGTGATCGGGCTGACAAAGTCCGCGGCAAGAGAGCTTGCGAGCAGGGGGATCACAGTCAATGCGGTGGCGCCGGGATTTATCAATACTGAGATGACAGAAGTATTGTCCGATAAAGTAAAGGAAGGCGCTGTGGCGCAGATCCCGCTGGGGAAATTTGGAGAGACAGAAGATATCGCGAATGCAGTGGCATTCCTGGCATCGGATGAGGCGCGGTATATCACCGGGCAGGTGCTGAATGTAGACGGCGGAATGGCGATGTGATTTAAGCAGAGACTTCGGAAAGGAAAGATTTATTGATATGAAGAGAAGAGTTGTTGTAACTGGTCTGGGGGCTGTGACGCCGATCGGGAATACGGTGGATGAGTTCTGGGCAGGAATTAAGGAAGGCAAGGTCGGCATCGGACCGATCACGAAGTTCGATGCGTCCGAGTTTAAGGTGCAGATCGCGGCTGAGGTGAAGGATTTTGTGGCAAAGGAGCGCATGGACTTTAAGGCGGCGAAGAGGATGGAGCTGTTTTCACAGTATGCGGTCGCTGCGGCTAAGGAAGCGTTTGAGGACGCGGGCATGGATATGGAGAAGGAAGATCCGTACCGCGTGGGCGTGATCGTCGGATCCGGCATCGGAAGCCTGCAGTGTGTGGAGACGAACTATGAGAAGATCCTGACAAAAGGACCGAACAAGGTGAATCCGCTGATGGTTCCGCTCATGATTTCTAACATGGCGGCAGGAAATATTTCGATCCAGCTCGGACTGAAGGGAAAATGTACAAATGTAGTGACAGCGTGTGCTTCTGGCACGCATTGTATCGGAGACGCGTTCCGCGCAATCCAGTATGGAGATGCGGATGTAATGGTAGCAGGCGGTACGGAGGCTTCTGTATGTCCTACAGGCATCGCAGGATTTACGGCGCTTACCGCGCTGTCCACGACAAATGACCCGGAGCATGCTTCCCGCCCGTTTGACAAGGACAGAGACGGATTTGTCCTGGGCGAGGGATCCGGTATCGTTGTCCTGGAAGAGCTGGAACATGCCAAGGCCAGAGGTGCGAAGATCTACGCAGAGCTGGTGGGATACGGAGCGACCGGAGACGCATACCACATCACTTCCCCGGCAGAGGACGGAGAAGGCGCGGGAATGGCTATGAAGCTTGCCATGAAGGAAGCGGATGTGGCTCCGGAGCAGATTGATTATATCAATGCCCACGGAACAAGCACCCATCATAATGACCTGTTCGAGACAAAGGCGATCAAGTTCGCGCTTGGCGATGCGGCAAAGGATGTTGTAGTGAATTCTACAAAGTCCATGATCGGACATCTGCTCGGGGCAGCAGGCGGCGTTGAATTTGTTGTTTGTGTAAAGAGTATTGAAGACGGATTTATCCATCAGACAGTGGGGACAGAGAACGTGGATCCGGAGTGCGACCTGAACTATGCGGTAGGTGCGCCGGTGGAAAAAGATGTGAACTATGTGCTCACTAATTCCCTCGGATTCGGCGGACATAATGCGACACTGTTGTTAAAGAAATATGAAGGGTAAGAGGTGTACGGGATGAAAGTAGAACAGGTATTAGAACTGGTCAAAGCTGTTTCGGAATCAAATCTTACAGAGTTTAAATATGAGGAGGACGGCGTAAAGCTTTCTCTGAAAAAGACCTCTGACAAGATCGTACAGGTACAGGCTCCTGCGCCCGCTCTGACAGCGCCTGTGATCGCTCCGGGTATTTCGGGAGCGGTTCCGGCGGTTATGCCGCCTGCAGCATCTGAAGCGCCTGTCTCGGGAACGCCTGCGGATGCAGCGGCAGAAGGTGGAAAAGCAGAGCATGTGCCGTCAGGCAGAATTGTGAAGTCACCGCTCGTAGGTACGTTTTATGCGGCTCCTTCCGAGGATGCGGAGCCGTTTGTTAAAGAAGGGGACAGTGTCAAAGAGGGACAGGTGCTTGCAATTGTAGAGGCAATGAAGCTGATGAATGAGATCGAGAGTGATTTCACAGGCACAGTGACAGAGATCCTGGTTGAGAACGGCGAGGCGGTAGAGTACGGACAGCCGCTCTTTGTTATAAGCTAAGCTGCGCAGCAGCGGAATCGAGCTGTAATGTGCGGATGCAGAAAGACCGCACATGCGGCGCGCGTCAGGTTCGCAGATGAACAGATAAACAGAAAGGTGCATGGAATTATGAATAGTCTAAATGTTGAACAGATTCAGGAGATCATTCCTCACAGACATCCCTTCCTCCTGATCGATAAGATCGAGGATTATGTGCCGGGGGAATACGCGGTCGGATATAAGGCAGTGACATACCGCGAAGATTTCTTCAAAGGGCATTTCCCGCAGAAGGCAGTGATGCCGGGCGTCCTGATCCTTGAGGCGCTGGCGCAGACGGGCGCGGTGGCGATCCTGAGCATGCCGGAGAATCAGGGGAAGATCGCATTTTTCGGCGGCGTCCAGAAATGCCGTTTCAAAGGGATGGTATTCCCGGGGGATACGCTGAAACTGGAGACAAAGATCATTAAGAGCAAAGGCCCTGTCGGAGTGGGACAGGCGACGGCTTATGTTGACGGAAAGGTAGTTGTCAGCGCGGAACTGACATTTATGGTAGGGGAGTAATAGAAGATGATTGGAAAAGTATTGATCGCCAACCGCGGCGAGATCGCAGTCCGGATCATCCGGGCATGCCGCGAGATGGGTATTGAGACAGTCGCGGTTTATTCGGAGGCAGACAGGGATGCGCTGCACACGCAGCTCGCGGATGAGGCCGTCTGCATCGGTCCGGCTCCGTCTTCTGAAAGTTATCTGAACATGCAGAATATCATCAGCGCGACTCTTGTGTCAGGTGCGGATGCGATCCATCCGGGATTTGGTTTCCTGTCGGAGAACAGTAAGTTCGCAGAGTTGTGCGAACAGTGCAATATTACATTTATCGGTCCCAGATCCGAAGTTATCCAGAGTCTGGGGAACAAGTCTGAGGCAAGGAATACGATGATCAATGCGGGTGTCCCGGTCATACCGGGAAGCAAAGATCCGATCTTCGACGCAGAGACCGGAGCGCAGGCGGCGGCGGAGATTGGATATCCCGTAATCGTCAAGGCGGCTCTCGGCGGCGGCGGCAAAGGAATGCGGGTTGCGGAGACGCCGGAAGAGTTTGAGAACAGCTTTAATACGGCTCAGAAGGAAGCGCAGATGGCATTCGGGGATAATACGATGTACATCGAACATTTTGTGCAGCATCCCCGGCATATCGAGTTCCAGATCCTCGCGGATGATCATGGGAATGTGATCCATTTAGGAGAGAGAGACTGTTCAATCCAGAGGAATCATCAGAAAATGATCGAAGAGTCCCCCTCTATCGCATTGACGCCGGAACTGAGAGAGAAGATGGGAGAGGCGGCAGTGAAGGCGGCAAAAGCGGCTCATTATACAAATGCCGGGACGATTGAGTTCCTTCTGGAGAAGAACGGGAATTTTTATTTCATGGAGATGAATACCAGGATCCAGGTGGAGCATCCGGTCACCGAATGGGTGACAGGCATTGACCTGGTCAAGGAACAGATCCGCATTGCGGACGGGCAGGCTCTGAGTTATAGACAGGAAGACGTCCATATTACGGGGCATGCCATCGAGTGCAGGATCAATGCGGAAAATCCGGAGAAGAACTTCCGTCCTTCGCCGGGAACGATCACAGATATGTATCTGCCGGGCGGAAAGGGCGTCCGTATCGACTCTGCTATTTACAGTGGTTATACAGTGCCGCCCTACTATGATTCCATGCTGGCGAAGCTGATCGTCCATGCAAAGAACCGGAGCGAAGCAATCAAAAAGATGCGCAGCGCTCTTGGAGAAGTGATCATTGAAGGAATTGACACGAATGTGGATTATCAGTATGAGATCCTCAATCATCCAGATTTTATAGAAGGAAACATTGATATTGAATTTATAGAAAACATGTGAATTGTCAGATAATATTGGCAAAAGGGGTCAGACCCCTCTTAAGAGGGGTCTGACCCCTTGCACAAAAAGCTGATCCTTCAGGAGGTTAAACGCATATGAAATTAAAAGATATGTTTAAGAAGACCAGCAGCAGGTCTCATTATATATCACTGAAGAGCGGGAGGCCGGAGGTGCCGGCAGGGCTTCTCCGCAAGTGTAACAAATGCGGTGCGGCGATCATTGCCGAGGACGTGAAGAAAGGGTATTATATCTGCCCTAAATGTCATGGATATTTTCGAGTGCATGCATATCGGAGAATTGAAATGCTGGCGGACGAAGGTTCGTTTGAAGAGTGGGATAAGGAGATGGAATTCGTTAACCCGCTGGATTTCAGAGGATATGAAGAAAAAGTTGAACGCCTGAAGGAGCATACGAAGCTGAATGAAGCGGTTGTCACAGGCAGGATCCTGATCAATGGCAATCCGGCTGTGATCGGTGTGTGCGACGGAAGGTTCATGATGGCCAGCATGGGGCATATTGTAGGAGAAAAGATCACTAGAGCAGTGGAGAGAGCGACTGAAGAGAAACTCCCGGTTATCATTTTTACCTGTTCCGGAGGGGCGAGGATGCAGGAGGGGATCGTATCCCTGATGCAGATGGCAAAGACGTCGGCAGCCCTTAAAAAGCACAGTGACGCGGGGCAGCTATACATTTCTGTGCTGACTGATCCTACCACAGGTGGAGTTACGGCAAGTTTTGCAATGCTCGGCGATATCATTCTGGCAGAGCCGAAAGCTCTGATCGGATTTGCAGGACCGCGTGTTATCGAACAGACCATCGGACAGAAACTTCCGAAAGGCTTCCAGCGCTCGGAATTCCTTCTGGAACATGGGTTTGTTGACCGGATAGTGGAGCGGGAGGAGATGAAGGATGTTCTTTCGCAGATCCTGGAGATCCACAGTGGAAAGAAACTGCATGATGAGGAGAAAGGAGCAGCACAGGAATCTGTGGAAAAGGCGGTCAGAAGTAATCTGACAGCATGGGAGAGAGTTCAGATATCAAGGAAAAAGAACCGCCCGGTCGGGACAGATTATATTGGGAAACTGTTTACGGATTTCATGGAGTTCCATGGAGACCGTTATTTTAAGGACGATCACGCGATCGTGGGAGGCGTCGCTTATTTCCACGGTATGCCGGTGACAGTGATCGCCCAGGCGAAAGGAAAGACAACAAAGGAAAATCTTGACAGAAACTTCTCTATGCCGTCACCGGACGGATACAGAAAGGCGCTCCGCCTGATGAAGCAGGCAGAAAAATTCGGGCGTCCGGTCATCTGTTTTGTAGATACTCCGGGAGCTTTCTGCGGGCTTGAGGCGGAAGAGAGAGGCCAGGGCGAAGCGATCGCCAGAAACCTGTTTGAGCTTTCAGGTCTGAAGGTCCCGGTCCTGTCGGTCGTGATCGGTGAAGGCGGAAGCGGGGGAGCCCTGGCGATGGCTGTGGCAGATGAGGTATGGATGCTGGAAAATTCTGTTTATTCAGTTCTCTCACCTGAGGGATTTGCAAGTATCCTCTGGAAAGACAGCAAGAGAGCAAGTGAGGCGGCAGAGGTTATGAAGCTGACAGCGCAGGACTTGGAACGCCTGGGCATCGTAGAACAGGTGATCCGCGAACCTGAAGAGTTCAGCGATGAAAATCTGGACGGCGTTTGCAGAGATATGGAATACAGGATTAAAGGTTTCCTTGAAAAATATTGCGCAATGGATACAGAGGCGCTGACAGAAAAGCGGTATCAGAGATTCCGCAGGATGTGAGGACAGAAATGAAAAATATCAGGATTGGTGAAAAAATCACGAAAATTCCTCTGATCCAGGGTGGAATGGGCGTAGGAATCAGTCTGGGGAGGCTGGCAGGGACAGTCGCCGGAGAAGGCGGTATAGGAATCATCTCCAGCGCTCAGATCGGGTACCGGGAAGAGGACTTTGACAGAGCGCCTGCGGAGGCAAATATAAGAGCGATTGAGAGCGAGATGAGAAAGGCGAGGGAGATCTCGCATGACGGCATCATAGGATATAATATCATGACTGCCCTGAAAGAGCATGCGGCTCATGTGAAAGCAGCAGTCAGGGCAGGTGCGGACATTATTATCTCGGGGGCAGGGCTTCCGACAGACCTGCCGGCTCTGACAGCGGGAAGTAATACTAAGATAGCTCCGATCGTATCCACGGATAAGTCTGCAAATGTCATTCTGAAATACTGGGACAGAAAGTATAAAAGAACTGCAGACCTGGTTGTGATAGAGGGACCGGAAGCCGGCGGGCATCTTGGCTTTAAAAAGGAAGAACTGGCAGAGTATACGCAGGAATCATACGGAGAAGAAATCCGGAAGATCCTCCGTACCGTAAGGAGGTATGCGGAAAAGTACCGTACAGAGATTCCCGTTGTTGCAGCGGGAGGCATCTATGACAGTAGTGATGTAAGGCGTGTGATGGAACTCGGCGTGGACGGAGTACAGGTGGCGACCCGGTTTGTCACAACAGAAGAATGCGATGCGGATATCCGTTATAAACAGGCATATGTCAATGCTGCGAAAGAAGACATTATGATCGTTAAAAGTCCGGTGGGAATGCCGGGGAGGGCGATACTGAACCCGCTCATGGAGCAGGTGGCGAAGGGAATCCAGATTCCTCACAGCCCATGCCACAGGTGTCTGGCAAAATGTAATCCGGCTGATATCCCGTACTGTATTACAGACGGTCTGATCAATGCGGTGAAAGGAAATGTTGATAAAGGACTCCTCTTCTGCGGGGCAAAAGCATGGAAGGCGGAGAAGATCGATACAGTCAGGGACGCCATACAGGAGCTGTTTGCCTGACAGAAAGGAGAGAATACATGAATCCACGTGAGACCATTAATGATATTCTGGTGAATCTATTTAATGAAATATGGAAGCTGGAAGAGGATGCCATCATAACAGAAGAGTTTAAAGATATTACTAACAATGATATGCATATTATAGAAGCAATCGGTCTGTCCGGAGAGAATACCATGTCAATGGTGGCAAAAAAGATGGGGATCACGGCAGGTTCTCTCACAACGTCGGTAAACGGTCTCGTCAACAAAAAATATGTGGTACGTCAGAGGAGTGAGCAGGACCGTCGAGTCATATTCCTGAGGCTTACCCCAAAGGGGGTCAAGGCATATGAACATCATCAGGAGTACCATCGGCAGATGACAGACGCGGTGATCGGTACTCTCGGAGAAGAAGAAATTCCGGTTCTTATAAAGACACTAAAGGGTCTGTCTGATTTTTTCAGAGGATATAAGGACAGAATACAAAATTGACTGAACGAATAAAAATTTTACCGTGAGAAACAAAAAAGTTTGACCTTTTCTTTAAAATGAGGTACAATCCCCTATGGAACTTTAAGGATTGAGTTGAATATCTAAGGGCACTGACATCAACACAGATGCCAATGCCGGAAATACTTGGTTGTATTATTTTAGGAGGGAACAAGTATGGCATTAAAGAAAGCAACTTCAACAGCAAAAACAGCAGCTAAGAAAACAGCTGAGGTTAAGGCAGAACCGGCGAAGACAGCAGAGAAAGCCGTAAAGACAGAGCCTGCAAAAACTGTGGACAAAGCAGAGAAGGCAGAACCGGCGAAGGCTATCGAGACAAAGAAAGACACAACGAAAAAGCTTGAGACAAAGGCAGCAGTTTTAGTAGATACACCGGCAGAAAAGGCAGCAGAGAAGACAACTGCAAAGAAGACAGCCCCGAAGAAGACGGCGGCAAAGAAGACAACGGCGGCAAAGAAGACAACAGCGGCAAAGAAAACCACAGCTAAGAAGACAACAACAGTTAAGAAGACAGCGGCTGAGAAGGCTGAGATCAAGACAGAGATTTTCCTGCAGTTCTCCGGCAAGGAGTATACACAGGATGAAATCCTTCAGAAAGTAAAAGATATCTGGACATATGATCTGAACAACAATGTAGATGATATTAAAGATGTGCAGATCTATCTGAAGCCGGAAGAGTCCGCTGCTTATTATGTAGTAAACGGAAACACGACCGGAAAGGTAGTGCTGTAAGAACAGACCGAGGCAGCAGAAGACAAGGTCCTCTCTGTACCAGGAATTTCTTTTCAGGAGAAATTTCCCGGACAGAGGGGATTTTTCTTTATCTGCATTGTGGTATAATGATTGTACATTCGTACAATCCGAAGCGGTTTTCCGCTTCGCCCTGCTACGCAGGAATTATACCGGGGAG
>USKR01000015.1 GCA_900555215.1 uncultured Ruminococcus sp. | reverse complement strand
TTCCGAAGGGGACGGTGCATGAAACGTGTTCCTGATCCATCCGGGTAATTTCTGTATACTGCATCTCTAATTTCCCGAGTGATTTCAGCTATTGGCTGATAAAGCGATAAAATACGCGGGGACAGGACCTGCTTTCAGTCCCATCCCCGCGTATGTGCGTTGTTTTCTCCTGCTCTTACCCCTGCCCTGTATGCAGGATCTCATTTGCATTTTTAATACGCTCTTTCGTCGGCGGTTCGATCCCTGCCAGCGGATAGTCATATCCCAGCTCTTTCCACTTGTACTCGCCGAAAGTATGGTACGGCAGGATTTCCACTTTTTCGACATTATCTAATGTCTTTATAAACTTATAAAGCTCTTTAAGATATTCATCCTTATCACTTCTCTCCGGCACGAGCACATGTCTGATCCAGACCGGCTTGCCGATCTCAGACAGATACCTTGCCATGTCAAGGATATTTTCGTTCGTATGCCCTGTCAGGACCTTGTGCTGCTCATCGTCGATATGCTTGATATCCACCAGCAGAAGATCTGTGTACTTCATCAGCTCATTGAACTTTCCGAAGAAGGGCTCTTCCCTTGTAAATGGCGCGCCACTCGTGTCGATCGTCGTGTTGATCCCTTTTTCCTTCGCTTTCTTAAACAGTTCGATCATGAAATCCATCTGGAGCAGAGGCTCGCCGCCGCTCACGGTGATCCCGCCGCCGTCCTTCCAGTATGATCTGTAGCGCAGCGCCTGTGCCAGAAGCTCGTCCGCACTCTTCTGCTCGCCCACCTGCATGTTCCAGGTGTCCGGGTTGTGGCAGAACTGGCATCGCATCGGACATCCGGCAACAAAAATAACAAAACGCACACCCGGTCCGTCAACCGAGCCGAAACTCTCCGTAGAATGGATATATCCGTTCATAAACTCTCCTTCCGGGACGTAGTCAAATTGAATTTTACTACGTCCCCAAATGATAACAGCCCTGTCCCTTTTTGAAATTCACTGTGTCCCCTATGTGAAAATTCAACAAATTCGTCATGCAGACAGTCGGAAACCCAGCACTCAATTTGTGCAGTTTTCGAATGGGGACAGGGCTGTCTGCAAAAAGGGACGAGGCTGCCATTAAAAAGGGACGTAGTCAAACTGAATTTCACTACGTCCCCGAAAATTACATTCTGTCGTGGCAGGTTCTTGCGATTACATCAAGCTGCTGCTCTCTTGTCAGGTCGATGAATTTTACGGCATATCCGGATACACGGATCGTGAAGTTTGCATACTCTTCTTTCTCCGGATGCTCCATCGCATCGATCAGTTTCTCTGTACCGAAAACATTCACGTTCAGGTGATGAGCTCCCTGATCGAAGTATCCGTCGAGAACGTGTACAAGATTGTTCTTGCGCTCGTCATCGTCATGTCCCAGTGCTCCCGGGCTGATCGTCTGTGTATTGGAGATTCCGTCAAGTGCCTGCTCATATGGCAGCTTCGCAACAGAGTTAAGGGAAGCAAGAAGTCCGTTCTTCTCTGCGCCGTAGGACGGGTTTGCTCCCGGTGCCAGCGGCTCGCCTGCTTTTCTTCCGTCCGGAAGAGATCCTGTTGCCTTACCATAAACCACGTTAGATGTGATCGTAAGGATGGATGTTGTAGGTTCGGAATTTCTATATGTGTGGCACTTTTTCAGCTTGCTCATGAATGTGCGGAGCAGCCATACAGCAATCTCGTCAGCACGATCATCGTCGTTTCCATATTTCGGGAAATCTCCCTCCACCTCATAATCAACTGCAAGTCCGTCCTCATCGCGGATTACTTTTACTTTCGCGTACTTGATCGCGCTCAGGGAGTCAACTACATGTGAGAAACCTGCGATACCTGTCGCAAACGTACGTCTTACATTTGTATCGATGAGCGCCATCTCAGCAGCCTCGTAGTAGTACTTGTCATGCATGTAGTGGATCATGTTCAGTGTATCAACATACAGCTTGGACAGCCACTCCATCATCTGGTCATATTTCTCCATGACCTCGTCATAGTCAAGGTATTCCGATGTGATCGGTCTGTAGAGCGGGGATACCTGCTGTTTCGTCTTCTCGTCAACACCGCCGTTGATCGCGTACAGAAGGCATTTTGCAAGGTTCGCACGCGCTCCGAAGAACTGGATCTCCTTGCCTGTCTCTGTTGCAGATACGCAGCAGCAGATAGAGTAGTCATCACCCCATACCGGACGCATCACATCATCGTTCTCATACTGAATGGAACTTGTCTTAACAGAAATATATGCTGCATATTTCTTGAAATTCTCCGGCAGATGTGAGGAATACAGAACTGTCAGGTTCGGCTCCGGTGAGGGTCCCATGTTCTCCAGCGTGTGGAGGAAACGGTAATCGTTCTTTGTAACCATGTGCCGTCCGTCCATTCCGATTCCTGCCATCTCCAGTGTCGCCCATACCGGGTCTCCGGAGAACAGCTCGTTGTAGGACGGGATCCTCGCGAACTTCACCATTCTGAACTTCATGACAATGTGGTCGATGAGTTCCTGTGCCTGCTCCTCTGTCAGAATTCCCTTCTCCATATCTCTCTGAATATAGATATCAAGGAATGTGGAGATACGTCCAACACTCATTGCGGCTCCGTTCTGTGTTTTAATCGCTGCAAGATAACCGAAGTACAGCCACTGAACAGCCTCTTTCGCATTTGTCGCCGGTTTGGAAATATCATATCCGTAAACCGCAGCCATTTCTTTCATTTCTTTCAGAGCTCTGATCTGATCAGCAATCTCTTCACGGAGACGGAAATCTGTTCCTTTCATTCCGTGTCTTTCATACTCGATGAAATCAGATTCTTTCTTCTCGATCAGGAAATCAATACCATAAAGCGCTACACGGCGGTAGTCGCCTACGATGCGTCCTCTTCCGTAAGTATCCGGAAGACCTGTAATGATCTTGTTATGACGCGCTTTTTTCATCTCAGGTGTATATACATCAAATACAGCCTGATTGTGTGTCTTATGATATTTTGTAAAGATTTCATGCAGTTTTTCATTCGGTGTATATCCGTATGTCGTACAAGCCTGCTCTGCCATTTTGATTCCGCCGTACGGCATAAACGCTCTCTTGAGCGGTTTATCTGTCTGAAGTCCTATCACCTGCTCCAGATCTTTCATTTCTTCGTTAATATATCCAGGACCGTATGCTGTCAGACCGGAAACAACCTCTGTCTCCATATCCAGAACGCCGCCCTTTGCACGCTCTTCTTTCTGCAGTTTGGAAAGTTCGCCCCAAAGTTTATTCGTTGCTTCTGTCGGACCTGCAAGGAAAGACTCGTCACCATCATACTGTGTATAGTTGTGCTGGATAAAATCACGCACATTGACTTCCTCTTTCCAGAGATGTCCGCTGAAACCTTCCCACTGGTCAAAATTTACTTTTGCCATTCGATAAAAACCTCCTCTGAAATCTTCTGTAATTAATTTGTTATCTCAGCTGTACGTAAGTTTTCACTCTCCGTCTCAGCTTTCATGCGCTAGTATATCATCAACTTCAAAAAAAAACAATATTTATATCGATAATCGTTCTCAAAAATACGCTTGTATATGATTTTATACAATCCTAGTCTATTTATACCATATTTTGTATCTATATAAATACAAAAACCCTTGATTTTGTATTTTCAGAAGATTTATCTAAGATTTCCAATTTCACAGTTTTCTGATATAATAATTAATCATACAGAAAGGCTGATATATATGGAAATTCGAAAAACACGATCAGACGAGCTGGAGACTCTTATGAAAATGTACGAAAATGCACGTGTCTTTATGGCGGAAAACGGTAATCCGGACCAATGGGGGAAAAAATATCCGGAAAGATCTGTCATCGCCTCTGATATTGACTCCGGCTGTTCTTACATCTGTGAACACTGTGGCAGGATCATTGCAGTTTTTTACTATAAGACAGGTCCGGATGACACTTATCTCCACATACGTAACGGCCGGTGGCTTAATGATCTTCCCTACGGGGTTGTCCACCGCATCGTCTCAGACGGAACTGTAAAAGGGGCCGCCTCCTTCTGCCTGGATTGGGCTTTCTCTCAATGCGGCAACCTGAAAATCGACACACACACAGATAATAAGATCATGCAGCATCTGCTGAAAAAAAACGGGTTTAAATACTGCGGGATCATAAATACAGATGATGGCACTGAAAGAATGGCTTATCAAAAAGAAGTGTAACTCCGGCTTTTAAGATCAGATGTCCACGCGCAAAAAAGCGATCAGGGAGCATGTACCGGGATTGCCAGATTACAATTGCCGATCCCAACACAGCCCCCTGATTTTATTTATATATTTTTCTACTCTGCAAAACGTATTTTCATATAGGATTTAATCTCTTCCACACATTTTTCAAATCCAAGCTTCCCGCTGTTGAGGCAGAGGTCATAATTTCTTGCATCCGCCCACTCATGCCCCGTGTGATAGCGGTAAAAGTCGCTTCTATACTCGTCTGTCTTCTGAATATATTTTTCCATCTCTTTCTCCGTCATGCTATGGCGCTCCATAGCGCGGTCCAGGCAGAACTTCCTGTCCGCATGGATGAATATACTCATCACATTTGGATAATCCTTCAGTACATAATCCGCGCATCTTCCTATAATGACACACGATTCCTTCGCAGCCAGGTCTTTGATGATCTTAGCCTGATAATTAAATAAATTATCATCAGACGTAAATCCTTTATCCTCCGGCGGAAGCAGCTCTCCCTCATAGGGACGGCTCAGAAGCCGGAACCAGCCAGCACGGCGTATCTTCTCATCAGACATGCCGAAAAGCCTTTCATTGATGCCGCTGTCCTCCGATGCCATGCGCAGGATCTCCCGGCTGTAGCAGTTAACTCCCAGCTCGTGAGCGAGCATAGCGCCGATCGTCTTGCCTCCGCTTCCGTACTGTCTTGAGATAGTGATCACAATATTCTTCATAAAGATGTGCCTCCTTTATTCCCCGAGATAAGCTTTTTTGATAGAGTCATCTTCAAGAAGGTCTTTCGCCTTTCCTTCGAGGACAATCTTTCCTGTCTCCAGGACATATGCCCGGTCTGCTATGGAAAGCGCCTTCTTTGCATTCTGCTCCACAAGAAGTACTGTGGTGCCGCTCTCACTCACAGAACGGATAATATCAAAAATCTCATTTACCATGATCGGTGAAAGTCCCATAGACGGCTCATCCATAAGGATGATCTTCGGCTTTGACATAAGCGCCCGTCCCATCGCGAGCATCTGCTGCTCGCCGCCGCTGAGCGTCCCTGCCATCTGGTTCTTTCTCTCTTCAAGACGCGGGAACCGTTTATAGACATTTTTGAGACTTTCTTCGATTTCGTTTTTATCTTTTCTTGTGTATGCGCCCATCTTCAGATTCTCATACACGCTCAGCTCTGCAAATACGCGCCGTCCCTCCGGCACATGAGCCATACCCATAGACACAATCTTATGCGCCGGTATTTTAGTGATATCTTTTCCTTCAAACAATACATGTCCGTTTTTAGGTGAGATCAAGCCTGTCACTGTATGCAGTGTCGTTGTCTTGCCCGCGCCGTTGGCTCCGATCAGGGCGATGACTTCCCCTTTATCAACATGGAAGGAGATGCCTTTGATCGCCTGGATCACACCGTAATATACTTCAAGATCTTTTACTTCAAGCATTGCCATAATTCACGTCTCCTCCTATTCTCCAAGATATGCTGTGATGACCTGCGGATCATTCAGGACATCAGATGTCCTGCCCTGGGAGAGTACCTCTCCGAAGTTCAGCACAGTCAGCCTTTCACAGATACCGCTTACCAGTTTCATATCATGCTCGATCAGAAGGATCGTCATATGAAATTCCTCACGGACAAATCGGATCATATCCATCAGCTCCCCGGTCTCGTTCGGATTCATACCCGCCGCCGGTTCATCCAGCAGAAGCAGCTTCGGCTCTGTCGCCAGAGCCCTTGCGATCTCCAATCTTCTCTGCTGGCCGTACGGAAGATTCGCCGCATCTGCATGAGCGTACTTTTCCAGGTCAAAGACCTTGAGAAGCTCCATTGCCTTTTCATCCATCTCCCGCTCTACCCTGCGGTATCCGGGAAGACGTAAGAGCCCTTCCAGCGTAGAGTAATGATGCTTATTGTGGAGACCTGCCTTTACATTGTCCAGTACGCTCAGCTTTTTAAAGAGACGGATATTCTGGAATGTTCTGGCGATCCCATCCTTGCTGATATCTATCGTTTTCTTTCCCGTGATATCCTGTCCGTCCAGAAGAACTTTTCCGCTGTCCGGTTTATACACGCCTGTCAGCAGGTTAAAAACCGTGGTCTTGCCTGCGCCGTTCGGTCCGATCAGACCGTACAGTTCTTCTTTTTCTATCGATATGTCAAATGCATTCACCGCGCGGAGACCGCCAAATGAAATGCCGAGATTTTTTACATCCAGTAATGCCATTATTGCACAGCCCCCTTTTTCTTTCTTCCGAATCTGAGATACTTCTCTCTCCACTCGATTGCTTTTGGCGCCCAGTTAAAGAGCATCATAATGATCAGTACAATCGCATAGATAAGCATACGGTAGTCTGACACAGGCAGTCCTCTGAGCAGCTCCGGAAGCATGGTCAGGATTGTTGCTGCGATAATGGATCCCCTGATATTCCCGATGCCGCCCAGCACGACAAATACAAGGATCATAATGGACTGATTGTATCCGAAATTGTTCGTGTTCGCTGTCAGCGTTGACAGATTATGTGCATAGAGCACTCCCGCCGCCCCGGCAAGCGCTGCTGAAATCGTAAATGCCATCAGTTTATATTTCGTCACATTGATTCCAATAGACTCTGCAGCGATCCGATTGTCACGTATCGACATAATCGCCCGGCCGTCCCTTGAATTGATCAGATTGGTCACGATAAACAGGGTGATCAGGATCAGGATAAAACCGATCAGGAATGTTGCGTCTTTCGGCGTACCCGTAATCCCCTGTGGACCGTTAACAATAACTGTACCGTCCGGCTCCATATTCAACGCCATCACGTCCTTCGTGGAAAAATGGAACCCATTGGAATCTCTGCCGATGTAAAGGACATTTACCAGATTCTTGATAATCTCCCCGAAAGCAAGGGTAACGATCGCCAGATAATCTCCTTTCAGACGGAGCACCGGGATGCCGATCAGGATACCGAATACCGCCGCTGCAAGAACACCTATAAGAAGCGCCAGCAGGAACCGGACAATATCAACTGTAATGACATCACGCATACATTTTGAAAAGAATGCGCTGGCAAACGCTCCTACGCACATAAAGCCCGCATGTCCGAGACTCAGCTCGCCCAGGATACCTACGACCAGATTCAAAGACACGGCAAGGATCACATAAATACAGATCGGGACCATCAGTCCTTCCAGAAGGCTGGATATGCTTCCCGCGCTGATCAAAGACTGCATGATAACAAATGCAGCGATGACAATAGCGTAGGTGATCATATTCTTTTTCGTATTTTTGTTCATATTATTGGTTTTACTCTTTAATGTCTTCAGCATATCATCCACCTACACTTTCTCCTGAATCTTCTTGCCTAAAAGTCCGGTAGGCTTTACAAGGAGCACAATGATCAGAACTGCGAATACGATCGCGTCTGCCATCTGGGATGAGATATATGCTCTTCCAAAAATTTCGATCACGCCGAGAAGCAGCCCTCCGATAAACGCTCCGGGGATCGAGCCGATGCCTCCAAAGACTGCCGCAACGAATGCCTTGATACCCGGCAGAGCACCTGTGTACGGCGTCAGACTCGGATAAGCAGAGCACAGCAGCACGCCGGCCACAGCCGCAAGCGCGGAACCGATAGCGAAGGTAAGCGCGATCGTTCCATTCACATTGATACCCATGAGCTGAGCTGCGCCTTTATCTTCTGAGACAGCGCGCATCGCCTGTCCCGGCTTGGACTTCTGTACAAATGTAATAAGTGCAGCCATAATGATAAGGCAGACAACGATCGTAACAACCGTCTCTCCGGAAATACTTAACTTTCCTCCCGCCAGGGATAATCCCTTCCATTTGATCACAGACGGAAATGTCTGCGCGTTCGCTCCAAATACAAGGAGCGCCACATTCTGAAGCAGATAACTCACACCGATCGCAGTAATCAGTACTGCCAGAGATGATGATGCGTTACGCAGCGGCTTGTACGCGATCCTCTCGATCACCACGCCGAGCAGAGTACACACGCAAACCGCGATCAGCACTGCAATGATCGGAGACATCCCGGCCTGAGTCATCGAAATAAGCGCCACATACGCGCCGATCATGATAACATCGCCGTGGGCGAAGTTCAGCATCTTTGCGATACCGTATACCATAGTGTATCCGAGGGCGATGATCGCATAGACGCTTCCCAAGCTTAATCCATTGATTAAATACGATATAAAGCTCATACTCATTCCTTCCATTTCTTTATCTTATTGTTGACATTACTTCGATTATATCACATGGGCACATAAGATAGCAATAAAAAAATCGAGTGTGCTCGGTTTTTTACTTCTACTTCTCCTCACACACCTGAAAGATATAAAACTTCAGATAATACGAATCCCCGGCTCCCCACAAGATCGGATGATCCGGCGCCTGCGTCCGGAACTCCACCTGCCTCAGCCTCTTATGTACATTCTGCGCAGCCTGTCCGATCGTTTTGGCAAAGAGTTCCTGGTCCATGAAATGAGAGCACGAACAGGTGGCAAGATAACCGCCGTCCTTCACCAGTTTCATCCCCCGCAGGTTAATCTCCCTGTATCCCTTCACTGCTTTTTTGATCGAACTTCTGGACTTTGTAAACGCAGGCGGATCCAGGATCACCACGTCGAACTTCTCCCCCTGCTTCTCCAGCCGCGGGAGAAGATCGAACACATCCTCGCAGATGAATTCCACCCGGTCCTTCAGTCCGTTCAGCGCCGCATTCTCTCTCGCCTGCGCCACTCCCAGCTCTGACGCGTCCACTCCGGTCACATGCTCTGCCCCTGCCATTCCTGCATTGAGGGCAAAGGAGCCGGTGTGAGTAAAGCAGTCCAGCACCCTTGCGCCTTTACAGAGCTTTGCCGCTGCCCGCCGGTTATATTTCTGATCCAGGAAGAATCCCGTCTTCTGTCCGTCCTTCACGTCCACATAGTAGCGCACGCCGTTCTCCACGATCTCCACCTTCGTGTCAAAGGGCTCTCCGATGAAGCCTTTTTTTCTCTCCATGCCCTCCTGCTCGCGCACCTTCGCATCGCTGCGCTCATAGACTCCGCGGATATGGATGCCGTCCGCTTCCATCAGTTCCTTCAGGACATCAACGATCATCCCCTTGAAGCGGTCGATCCCCAGCGCCAGGGATTCCACTACCAGCACGTCCGCGAACTTGTCCACGACAAGCCCGGGGAGGAAGTCTGCTTCCCCGAAGATCACGCGGCAGCTTGAGACATCGTCCATAACCTTCTTTCTGTACTCCCATGCATTCTTCACCCGCATGCGGATAAAGGACTCGTCCACATCTGTATCCCGGTCTCTCGTCATCATGCGGACGATCAGTTTGGAATTCCGATTGATAAACCCGCGCCCCAGAGGATATCCGTCAAAATCATGGACGAGCACGATATCTCCGTCCGTAAAACTCCCCATGATGCTCTCTACTTCATTATCATAAATCCAGGGACCGCCCTGTTTGAGCGTGCGCCCCGCACCTTTTTTCAATGTCACAACTGCATTCGGCATAACTCTTCCTCCCGCTGATTCTTTCTTCTGTATCTTCGGGAATATCATACCACAGATCCTTTGTCACGTCACAGTAAAAATGCCCCGGATGGTCTGCTTCTCACCGCAGTACATCCGGGACACCCTGTGGAACTATTTCAGCAGCATTTCATAAGTAAACCGCTTCACCGCTCTCTGCAGCAGCAGCCGCGCCAGCAGCGCGCACACGATGCTTAAGCCCAGCAGGATCCACACATTCAGGATCATCACTCCTGCAAACTGTCCGACTACGAGAAGGATGACCGGTATGATAAGAAAGACTGCGCTCTGCTGGGACTCTTCCACGCTCTGCGCCCTGGCGGAGTTCCTCACGATGAGGGTCACGGCGATCAGCGAGACTGCCGGTGAGAGCAGGAACAGGACGATCACCCAGCCCCCGCCGGGAAGGAGCGGACTCCCCATCAGAAATACCGATTCCAGCTCCAGGACAGTCAGCATTGCTGCAAACGAGACAAGAGACACCAGCATACTCAGCAGGAAGGATGCCAGCACCTTTGCCCGGAAGATCTCCTTCACGGACAGCGGGCAGTAAAGAAGCGTTTCCAGCGTATGCTTTTCCTTCTCTCCCACAAAGGCGCTCGCCGCCATGACAGACGCCGTCATGATCGGGATCATCAGAAAGAACGCCGGGAGGATATAGTTAAAAATAATGCCCGCGATCGCCAGTTCTACGCTTTCCGTATTTGCAGCCCCCGGCAGAAGCTCCAGAAGCGCCAGGACATCCGGATCATCCGGGGCAAAATGCGCCGCACAGACAAAAATGGACGGGAGGACCACTGTCAGCGCCAGAGGGACTATCCAGAGCGCTGAGAAGAGCCTCCGGTTCGAAGTAATTCCTCTGATATCCTTTTTAATGATTGCTTTTTCTGCTCTTTTCATCACATTTCCTCCCTTCCCGCCGCGGTCAGCGCAAAATAGATATCTTCCAGATCCGGCTGCCGTGCCTCCACTTTATAGATGTCCCCGCCGGCTGCCGCGATACGTCGGACGATCTCCGGGATTTCATCTTCCGAACGGATCGAAGCCTCATACTCCTGCGCTCCTGTCTGCCGGAATCCCATTTCCGGCGGCATACTGCCTGCGCGGATCTGAAGGGTGATCCGGGAAAATGTTTCCGAGCGGAGTTTGTCCAGTGTCCCTTCTGCCAGAAGTCTTCCCTCCTCGATCAGCCCGTACCGGGTACAGATCTCCTGGGCGTACCGGAGCTGATGCGTACAGAGAAACACAGTAATCCCGCTGTTCTCCGCCATTTCCCTGATCATCCGGTTGACATTCTGAGCGCTCTCCGGGTCAAGCCCGGAAGTAGGTTCATCCAGAAACAGGATCTTCGGGCGGTGGATCAGCGCCCGTGCAAGGGAAAGTCTCTGCCGCATGCCGGTAGACCACGCCGCCAGCTTCCGGTCCTTCGCCTCCTCAAGTTCCATCTCCTTCAGCAGCGATTCCGAGCGCCTTGCCGCCTCATCCGCAGAGATCCCGTAGAGTTCCGCATAAAAAACGAGATTTTCAAGACCCGTCAGGTTCTCATA
>USKR01000014.1 GCA_900555215.1 uncultured Ruminococcus sp. | reverse complement strand
CAGGCGGGATGATTTTTCCGCCTGCCTGAATTATATAGCGGTAAAAAGAATAGTATATGTATAAGGAAGGAGTGAAGAGCAATTGAAATAGAAAGAAGATAGTAAGGCGGAAATTGTTACTTTTGTGAGAAAGTAGTAAAATTTCCCTGTATTTTTTATTAAAATTATATAACCAAAAATGCAAAGGGATGCATAAAAAGTGCAAACTAAACGGTTCGAAATTTGGTATAATAGCATTTGTAAGCAGATTACTTTCCGTGATATTTACGGAAGGGGCTTGTTAAGACAGCATGAGGAAAGGGCTTTGACACCTGTCCGATAATTGCTAAATACCTAAAGAAAGGGGGATGAGAACATGCCAGATATTAGATTGACAAGGATCGACAATCGTCTGATTCACGGTCAGGTGGCGACACAGTGGTGCGGCGTTGTAGGCGCTAATCTTCTGCTTGTTGCGAATGATGCGGTTGCAGCGGATGAATTCCGCCAGAGCCTGATGAATATGGCTGCGCCTGCATACGCGCAGACAAGATTCTTCACCATTCAGAAGACAATCGATATCATCCACAAAGCTTCTCCGAATCAGCATATTGCGATTATCTGCGAATCACCACAGGATGTGCTTAAGCTTGTTGAGGGCGGGGTTCCGATCAAGAAAGTAAATATCGGTAATATGCACATGGCTGATGGAAAACGTCAGGTGGCAACTTCAGTTGCAGTTGACGATGATGATGTTGCAACTTTCAAAAAGCTGCAGGATCTCGGCGTGGAGCTTGAAATCAAGAGAGTTCCGGACACGCCGGCAGAAAGTGTCGACAAATTATTTAAGTAATTAACAGGTTTTATTGGTTAAATGGAAAGGAGTAAATATGGAGATTTCAATTATCCAGGCAATACTGGTCTTCGTGGTTGCATTTATCATGGGAATCGACCAGTTCAGCTTCTTAGAGTCTCTGTACCAGCCAATCGTTACCTGCCCGATCATCGGTGCAATCCTTGGTAACTTTGAGCTTGGTATCGTAGTTGGTGGTGCTTACCAGCTGATCCAGATCGGTTCCATGCCGATCGGTGGTGCTCAGCCGCCAAACGCAATCCTCGGTGGTATCATGGCAACGATCTTCGCAGTGTCCCTTAACATGGAGGCAACTGCTGACGGCGTTGGCGCGGCACTTGGTCTTGCAATTCCGTTCGCAGTATTTGGACAGTACGCTGTTACACTGACATTTACATTCATGTCAGGTATGATGGCTAAGGCTGACAAATATGCAGAGGAAGCTAATGTTAAAGGTATCCGTAACCTGAACTTCCTTGAGATGGGCGTTCTGGGATGTCTGTTTGGTATCCTGGCAGTTGCTGGTCTCTATGGCGGTTCTGCACTCGGTGAGACACTTCAGCAGTTCTCCTATGACTTCTCATGGGTAATGGCTGGTCTGGACGCAGCAGGCGGCGCTATGAAGTTCGTCGGATTTGCGATCCTTATGAAAGTTATGATGTCCAACGAGATGTGGGGATTCCTTCTGGCAGGTTTCGTTATGGCACTGCTCTGCAGCGCAAATGCGACAACTTCCGGAGCAACATTGATCCTGTGTGCATTCGTAGGTGTAGCTATTGCTCTCTATGACTTCAATACACAGACAAAGATCAAACAGAACGCAGGCGCAGGCGCAGGTTTTGTAGGAGGTGACCAGGATGGCATATAATATTCCAGAGAGATATCAGGATCTGACTCCGGCACCGAAGCTGGATAATAAGACGTTAAATAAGATGGTATGGCTGTCCTGTTTCTTACAGGCATCCTTCAACTATGAGAGAATGCAGGCTTGTGGATGGCTTTGGGGCATCCTTCCGGGTCTTCAGAAAATACATACAAACAAAGAAGACCTCAAGGCTTCTATGGCTCACAACCTGGATTTCCTGAACACACACCCGTTCCTCGTAACATTCGTAATGGGTATTGTTCTCTCCCTGGAGCAGAACAAAGCTGATACACAGACGATCCGTTCCGTACGTATTTCTGCGGCTGGTCCTCTCGGTGGTATCGGTGACGCTCTGTTCTGGCTGACACTTGTTCCGATCACAGCTGGTCTTACAGCGAACATGGCTATGGAAGGACAGATCATTGGTGCGATCCTCTTCCTTGTTATCTTCAACGTAGTTCAGTTCATCGTTCGTTTTGGTCTTATGTACTGGTCTTACGGACTTGGAACAAAAGCTGTTACTCTTCTTACATCTAATGCAAAAGAGTTTACACGTGCAGCAAGCATCCTTGGTATCTTCGTAGTTGGTGGTCTTATCGCAAACTACGGATCAACGACAGTTCGTCTGATCGTTGGTGACACACAGATCAATATCCAGAGCCTGCTCGACGGCGTACTGCCGAAGCTGATCCCGCTTCTGATCACGCTTGGCATCTATGTTCTGATCAAGAAGGGCTGGACACCGGTAAGATGTATCATCCTCATCCTTGTTTGCGGTATCGTAGGATGTGCGTTCGGTATCTGGACAGGTAACTCCCAGGCTATGGACGCTGACGGAAATACACTTCCGGGCGGATATACACCGCTTGTTGAGTGGTATGAGTATCCGGTACCGGAGGAAGCTGCTGAATAGCAGTAACTGAATAAAATCCCGGTACAGAACGTACAGGGAAGAATGAGGGGAGGGATTTTAATCCCCCCCTCATATTAATCTAAAGAGAAATCAGGTGGCTGTTTGAATCCGATAACGATTTTTATAGTAGTAGTTGCGCTCGCTGCATATCTTATTTTTCAGGGCGTTAAAAATTTTCAACTTCATAATCTGAATATGAGCCTCAAAAGACGGGACAGTGAGACAGTAGAAAAGATAGCTGATATGGGGATGTCTCGCAGGCTGCTCGGAGAGTATGTCTGTGATCTGTACAAGCTGCGTGTCTATTATCTTACCAAAGAGGTGGACAAGTTTGAAAAAGTGCTCAAACATATGCTCAAAGCAGAAAAATACCGTCCCGATGACAGAGAGAGCTTTCTCGAAATATACTTCCATACATTCCTGATCAAGGGAAACAGGAAATATGCGGACTGGATCCTGGATGCGATCAGAAAGACAGGGAATGAGAAATTCATCCGTTACAATGAGGAATCCTATGCAGTGATGCTGGATAAGAGGAGCGATCTGATCGATAAAATGGAAGAGGATATTAATTCCAAGCTTTATTACGGATTTGCGCTGGGCGTAGTTCTGTTTATGGTTGCAAAACAGTACTCCTATCTGGGAGACAACAGGAATGCACTCGAATATATGAGAAGTGCGAAGGCATGTTTTCATCCAAAGGCAGTTTATATGCCTGTTGTTGACAAATATCTGGAAGAAGCAGAGGCGTAATATACGTACATGCCTTGCAGATGCAGGCGTTAAACATGTTTAGAACAGGAGAGATATTATGATTGGATTATTAGTTACAGGACATGCAAATTTTGGTACAGGCATTACAAGCTCCGTGAACCTGATCGCAGGCGAGCAGGAGGCATATCAGGCAGTTGACTTTCTGCCGACATACAGCACAGAAGATCTTACACGTGAGATTACAAAAGCGCTCGATGAATTAAAGGAATGTGAAGGGGTTATCATTTTTACAGACCTTATGGGAGGAACACCGTTCAATGTTTCTGCCCAGATCGGACATGGAAAGGAAAATATCCGCATCGTTGCAGGCACGAACCTTCCTATGCTGGTAGAGATCGTGATGTCACGTAAATTTATGGATAACCTGGACGAACTGGTAGATTCCGTACTGGAGACAGGAAAAGAACAGGTAACGAAATACGAATTCAAGCAGGTAGTTCAGGAAGCGTCAGACGACGGGATCTAAAACTGGCTGCATACTATAAATATATTTACTGATATTTTAGCCGGGGACGGCAACCGCATTGGGAAGATATACCCTTCGGGTATATAATATGCTGCCGGAAGGATGGCAGATAGAAAGAAAGGGGCATAAAAATGAGTACGATCTTTAATATTACAGAGGATAAGATGAAAGATACTTTCTCTACTTTTACGCTGACTGAGATTTATCAGCAGCCGGCTACATGGGAGAAGACATGTAATCAGATCAGAGAGCACAAAGATGAGCTCAAGAAATTTATCGACCAGGTGATCACATGTGATGATTTTGATGTGATCCTGACAGGAGCCGGAACTAGTGAATTCGTAGGAAACGCTCTGTTCCCGCATCTTGCCGGACTGTTAGATCATAAAGCAAAATCTTATGGAACAACGGATATTGTCGCCACACCGGAGGCGTATCTTTCACGTACAAAGCCGACTCTTCTGATCAGCTTCGGCCGTTCCGGAAATTCACCGGAGTCTGTAGGAGCTGTCGATGCGGCTGAGGCTGTATGTGACAATGTATACCATCTGTTTGTAACATGCAACAAGAATGGAGCTTTGTCCAAACGCGCGGCTGCAACGGAAAACTGCTATGCGATCAATCTGACAGATGAGACACATGATCAGAGTTTCGCTATGACATCAAGCTACTCAAATATGTATCTGGCTACACTACTGTGCTTCCATCTGGATGAGCTGGATGAAACAATTGAAAAGGTAAATAAGATCATTGCTGCAGGACAGTCATTCCTGGATGATCAGTTCGGAGTCGCTCAGAAGATTGTTGATGAATATGACTTCCAGCGCATTGTTTATCTTGGAAGCAACACTCTGAAGGGAACCTCCCAGGAGTCTGCTCTTAAAATGCTTGAGCTGACAGCGGGACGTGTCGTTACAATGTATGACACTCCGATGGGATTCCGCCATGGTCCGAAATCAATCGTAGATGATACGACACTTACAGTTGTATATCTCAGCGATGATCCATACACAAGACAGTATGAGATGGATCTGGTAAAAGAGATGAGCGGACAGCGTAAGGCGAATAAGATCGTTGCTGTTATGAGCAGCCAGGATGACGAGGTTGCGGCTCTCGTAGATTACACAGTTGTATACGGGCTGGATGGAGAAAATAAAAATGTCCTGCTCGGCCTGGATTATATCCTGTTCGCACAGACGCTGGCAGTACTCAAATCACTGTCACTGGGAATCACGCCGGACAATCCGTGCCCGACAGGAGAAGTAAACAGAGTGGTGCAGGGAGTTACCTTGTATCCGTATACAAGAAAATAAAACAGACGGAAAAAGAGAGGGTGCCTCAAAACTGTTTTGAGGCACCTTCGACAAGGAGGATAAATTACAACTATGAACACAACTGTCATTATATGGACCTGTGTGACGGTCGCTGTCCTGATCGGGATCTGCGCGCTCGTCCTGATCTTTATCTCATCAAGAAATATGAAAAAGAACAGAGAGGCAATGAGAGATCTTCAGGGAGCTATCAAAGTAGGAGCAAGGATTTTGTTTGCGGGAGGAATCTACGGAAAGATCGTCAGGATCAAGAACGATGTGATAGATGTAGAAGTTAATAAGAGCACTGTGATCCAGATCTCACGTTACAGCATTCAGAATGTGATATCCGAGTAATGGACAGGCATTCAGGTCTGAAAAATTGGTTCAGACCTGATGCTCATTCTGCTGCTTACTCTGGCTCTCTGCTATTTTTCTCGCATATGCGCTGGGAGTAGTATTGAAATACTTTTTAAACAGCCGGGAAAAATAGTGGATCGAGCTAAATCCCAGCATATATGCAATTTCACTGATCGTATACTGATTCTGTCGTATCAGCTCCTTGCTTTTCTGGAGCTTGATATTGAGCAGATAATTCTTTGGCGATGTATTAAGGTGAGTTTTAAACAGTGCCTGTAAAGAGGAACGTGAAATGTAAAACTCATGACAGATTTCCTCAATGGTGATCGGCTCTGTGATCCTTTTGTTCATATAGGAAAGAATCTCAGATAAAAGATCATTCCTGGCAGAATTATTGTCAGCAAACAGCGTCTTATGGCTGATCATCTCATAGAACTGCATCAGTAAGAGGAGTGCTTCCTGGAGATAGCAGACCATGAGGGCTCTCGTATAGTATGAATTTTCACTGCTTTCAATAAGCAATTTCCACAGGATCTGCTGGAGCTCGCTTGTACAGTGAAAGGTATTGTTCAGAATATGGAGAGATTTCCTCTGGTTTAATTCAAAGACCGCGGTCAGATAGGAACAGTTCTCTCCAATATCCATGACAGCGCGGTCTGAACGGTATATGATCAGGTCGTGAGGCTGGAGAGAATAGCTGCCGGAGGACAGTTCCACATGCATTGCTCCCTCATATACGTAGAGCATCTCGTATGATCTGTGCGGCGGTTTGACGATCTGGCACGGTTTGGAGTGCTGGGTAAACCAACAGTCAAGTATTCTCCGCACATGGAGCGGAACGGAGACAGGCTGATATGTATATGGAGACGGAAGTGGAACAGTTTTAGGCTGTACATGCGGGGTCGCCATAGTCCATGTCAGCGGAGTTGTCTGCGGAACGAGGTTGAAGTAAATCCCGGGTCTCAGCTTTATATAGTGGCGGACCGGAAATGGCTTCAGCTCTGTCATATCAGGTGAGTCCGAGACCAGTATCAGCGCAACGCCCAGAGGACACTCGATATATACTTCGCATGAGAATACGAACAGTTGAGTCAGTTTTTTCGAAGGAGAGGAGATTTCCTGACGCATCAGGTTATGCTTCTGCACATCTACTGGCTCATCATAAAAAGATCCATATGATTTGAAAGTACTGTCATTTGTTTGTTTATTTGTCATACTTGTTCCCTCATGATGTATAAAAGCATTTGTACTTTTTAAATTATATTACATGTTTTTTTAAAAATCAAGAGACGGGATTCGACGTATCCCAATAAAAGACGGGAGGTATTATTATGATCATTCAGAGTAAAAAGGTATGGTTTGCAGACCAGTTTGTGGAAGCTCAGATTGAAGTAGAAGACGGAAAAATCGTTGATATCTATGAGTACGGAACAAAACCGGTGGATCAGGATTATGGCAGCAACTGGATTCTTCCGGGATTTATCGATATCCACTGTCATGGGGCTTATGGGTTTGACACGAACGATGCAGAGGAAGAGGGACTCCGCTATTGGGTAAAGAATATTGTCAATGAGGGTGTGACTGCTCTCCTTGCAACTACGATCACACAGAGTGAGGAAGTGCTCACAAATGCGTTGAAAAATGTGGCGAAGGTAGTAGAAGACGGATATGAGGGAGCTGAAATCCTGGGAGTACATTTTGAGGGGCCTTATCTTGACATGAAGTATAAGGGAGCTCAGCCGGAACAGTATATCGTAAAACCGACGATCGAGCAGTTTAAGAAATACCAGGAAGCGGCAAACGGGCTGATCAGGTATATCACAATGGCTACAGAGACAGATGAGGATTTTGCTCTGACACGTTACTGCTCAGAGCATGGTGTTGTTGTCAGCATCGGACATTCCGCGGCTACGAGCAAACAGGCGGTCCAGGCATTCGCTCACGGTGCAAGATCTATGACTCACGTATATAATGGAATGACTCCGTTCAACCACAGGGCAAATGGTCTGGTGGGCGCTGCATTCCGGATGAAGAGCATGTATGGCGAGATCATCTGTGACGGCAATCACTCAACTCCTGCGGCGCTGCGTATGTTTTTTGATGCAAAGGGACCGTATTATGGTATTATGGTCAGCGATGCTCTGATGGCGAAAGGTTCTCCGGCAGGCTCAAAATTCATTTTCGGAGGAAATGAGATTGAGATTTATGAGTACGGAAGTGCGCACCTGACTTCCTCAAAAGGACTGGCAGGATCTACGCTGAATATCAACAAAGGTCTCCGGATCCTGATCGAGGAGGCTCTGGTGCCGATCGATACAGCGATCAACTCCTGTACAAAGAACCCGGCTGCATGCCTGCGTATCGATGACAGGAAAGGCTCTATCAAAGTAGGGCTGGATGCAGATCTTGTAGTCCTTGACCGTGATTACAATGTGCTCCAGACATACTGCATGGGCAAAGAAATGCTTGAAAAATAAACAGACTAAACGAAAGATGTGGTTAGAGAGAGATGAGTAAGAAAAAAGGGGCTAAACCGGTGGAGAAGATCCGCCTGTCAGGCAGAAATATTTACACAGATAAAAAGGGACGAGTCATATTTTATGATATGCTCACAAAGAAGGGATACCTGGTCGATAAAAGCAGTGAGAATGCGGCTGTATTTTTTAAAAACAGATTCGTGGTGATCTTGTTCGCGGCAATCTTGTTTGGAGCAACGTTTTTATCAGTACTTCAGGCTGTGATCGCATGGGCGGTCATGATGGCGCTCTCTGAATTTGCGTTCCGCATGTCCTTTTTGAAAAAGCTGGAGCCTGTTACAGATGTGGATTTTGAACGCCGCGTCTCCGCACTCCAGTACATTGTCGAGAATAAGGAAAGAGGACGGATCATTGTCCTTATCATCCTTTATTTCCTGTTCTCTGTTTTGGTACTGTTGAATGCATATACAGAGAATTATTCGGTCAAACTGTGGGTGTTCAGCGGATGCCTTGCGGTGGTGGGAGTTTACTTTGGAGTGCTCCATATTGTCGCATTGATTAAAATGAAAAATAAGAAGAAATAACTAAATTGGGGACGTAGTAAAATTCAATTTTACTACGTCCCCAATTAGATTTTGCTATGTCCCCAATCAGATTTAAGCCTGTCCCTCAGAGCCGCATACGCTGATCTTCTGTTTTACAAGCTCAGTCACATGCTGCATTCCGACCGTACCGTACTTTTTCGGATCAAATGCATCCGGGTTTTCCTTGAGGTATTCTTTTACACCGTCGCTGTATGCGATTCGGAGTTCTGTTGCAAAATTTACTTTGCAGATTCCGCGTTTGATGGATTCACGTACCGCATCATCCGGTACGCCTGAAGCGCCGTGGAGCACGAGAGGAATAGAAACAACCTCGCGGATCTCGCTCAATCTGTCAAGATCCAGTTTCGGGATTCCTTTATAGATGCCGTGAGCTGTACCGATGGCAACTGCCAGGGAGGTAACGCCTGTGCGCTCTGCGAATTCCTTCGCCTGCTGCGGGTCTGTGTAAGGATTCTCATCCCCGCCGTCCAGGTCGTCTTCTTTTCCGCCGACTTTTCCCAGCTCAGCTTCTACGCTGATGCCGGATGGAGCACATGCTGCTGCAACGCGGCTTGTCAAAGCAATGTTATCCTCAAAAGACTCATGAGAGCCGTCGATCATGATGGAAGTATATCCTGTACGGAGTGCCTGCATAGCCAGTTCAAAGCTGCTGCCGTGGTCAAGGTGCATCGCCACCGGCACGCTTGAACGCTCTGCCGCTGTCTTTACCATAGCGAGATAATAGTCAAGACCGGCATATTTTACAGTGGAAGGCGTCGTCTGCATGATGACAGGAGAGTTCATCTCCTCGGCAGCTTTGATGACTGCCATGACCATTTCCATGTTTTCTACATTGAAAGCGCCGACTGCATAGTGACCTTCCTGTGCCTTTTTTAACATTTCATTTGTTGTAACTAATGGCATAAGATCTACCTCATTTCTTTATAGATTTTTACAAATAGTTCTGCCATGCTTCCGGACAAACTCCGGTGCGGCTACGTTCTCAGTATATCACAGAACCGGTCGGGCTGTCTCTCCATTTTGCACTTTCTTAAAAAATGCAAACGATTCTTTAATAAATCCAAAGTACACCCTGTCCGAAAGTGCTACGATGAAAACAAAAAAGGAGAAATTACAATGCGTCAGAATCCACTGAAAAAAATTGTAGAGCTGCAGAAGCAGGGAAAGAGCGTGGGTATTTACTCTGTGTGCAGCGCAAATGGTTATGTAATTGAGGCGGCATTAAAGAGGGGAATGTCAGATGGTTCCTGTGTGCTGATCGAGAGCACGGCGAACCAGTGTGACCAGAACGGAGGGTATACCGGCATGACACCGGCTGACTTCAGGAAATTTGTCCTTGATATTGCTGAGAAGAACGGATTTGACAAGGACAGGCTTTTCCTTGGCGGAGATCATTTAGGTCCTCTGACTTTTGCCGGAAAAGATGAGGCAGAAGCCATGGCGGATGCGGAAGAGCTGATCCGCTGCTACGTTGGAGCGGGGTTTACGAAAATTCATATCGATACGAGTATGAAGGTGAACAGTGATGATCCGGATGTGCGTCTGTCAGATGAGATTATTGCCGGACGCGGCGCAAGGCTGGCACAGGTTGCAGAGGAGACATACAAGGAGCTTCTGACGAGAGAGCCGGATGCGATCCCTCCGGTTTATATTATCGGAAGCGAAGTGCCGATACCGGGCGGCGCGGTAGGAAGCGAGGACAACGGAGTCCAGGTGACAAAGGTCGAGGACTTTAAGAACACAGTAGCAGCATTTGAGAAGGCATTTACAGATGCAGGGCTTGGAGACGATGTGTGGGATCGTGTTATCGGAGTCGTTGTACAGCCGGGTGTGGAGGAGAAAGACAGCGGATGCACAGAGTATGACCGCGAGAAGGCAAAAGACCTGATGGCATCCATCAAAGACTTCCCGAGCCTTGTGTTCGAGGGACATTCTACAGATTACCAGACAAAGATCAAGCTGCGCGAACTGGTGGAGGACGGAGTCGGCATCCTGAAAGTGGGTCCGGGCCTTACATTCGCAATGCGCGAGGCTATGTTCGCTCTGGAAAATATCGAGAAAGAGCTGCTCTATGGTACGGATGTGGAACTGAGCCGTTTTGCGGAAGTGCTGGATGAGGAAATGTTAAAGAACGACAAGAACTGGAAGAAGCACTACCAGGGAACAGAGCTTGAAGTGCGCCTGAAGAGGAAGTATTCCTTCTCAGACCGGTGCAGATATTATATGCCGGTGCCGGCAGTGGAAGCGGCGGCAGACCGTCTGCTCACAAACCTGCGCACGCATGGTATCCCGCTGAACCTGCTGAGCCAGTTCATGCCGATCCAGTATACAAAGGTTCGTGAGGGAGTTCTGGAGAATGAGCCTGTGGCACTGATCGAGGACAGAATTATGAACACGATCGACGAGTATCTGTATGCGACACATCAGAGTGAACTGATGTAGAACGGCGTCAGAAAAGCTGATCAGAAAACAGGATCACAAAAATGAAATTACAATAAAGAGGAGCCGCTGCTCTCCGGTGAAATTTTGATCCGGGGAACAGCGGCTCTGCTCTGTCATACGGAGATGCTTTGCCTGATTTAAATTCAATCATATAGTGACAAAATCACTGTCATGCTCAGGGAAAATATGATATCCTTTCTTTACAACTGTACCGGCAGTGCAGATCAGTTTTATGCCGGCATAAAAAAGAAGAGGCTAAAGGAGATTTAGATATGGGATTTACGATCGAGACAGGAATATCAGCGGTGACAGTATTTGTGCAGGGGCTTCTCAGCTTTTTTTCACCCTGTGTGCTGCCTCTCGTGCCGCTTTATCTCGGATATCTGGCAGGCGGTCTGAACATGGGGACGGGCGGTGCGGCTTCCGGAGATCCGGGAGAGAATGTTCCCGGGAAAAAGGAACGTGCGCGGCTGTTTTTCCGCGTGCTGTGCTTCACCATCGGTATCAGCGGCGCATTTTTTGTGCTGGGGCTTGGAGCGTCAGCGGCAGGCAGCTTTCTCAATGAGAACCGGATACTTTTC
>USKR01000013.1 GCA_900555215.1 uncultured Ruminococcus sp. | reverse complement strand
GAACCTACTATTACACAGGAGGGAAAGACCGAAGGAAGTCACTGCTCAGTGTGTGGAACTGTGTTGAAAGAGCAGACAATAATCCCCAAATTGGAAAAGCCAGACAATGAGAGCGGAAAAGAAAAGTCTGATAATGCCGATACAGGAGCTGTCCGGACTGGCGACATGACGAATGCAATGCCCCTTGTGGGATTGGTGACCGTAAGCTTTTTTGCGGCGGCGGCTGCCATCAACCGGAGAAGAAGTGGGTGTAACAGGAAGAACTGACAATTAGTGCATCAGTAATACAGAATTAGAAAATATAGTCCTTTCTGCAAGTAAATATAACAGGTTACTTGCAGGAGGGACTTTTTTCTCTTGCTTGTATAATTACCCACCCCGTGCTATTATAAAAAAATAATCCAGACGCATAGTTTCTATCATCTTGTATACTGGCTTAAAATGTGAAATATTTTACTTAAGAATAGCGAACAATTATGAAAGGAATATTTAATGACCCTTCTTCAAACCTATTTGATCACCCTGGTGCGGTGCGCTCTGGGAGATAAAATCCTTCCAACAGAATTACGCTCTTTGTCCACTGACGAGAAAAAAGCGATCATCCAATATGCTCAGAAGCAGGGGCTGCTTCCTTTTCTGCAGTATTTTGATATATTTATGGAGAGAGACTGTAAAGATATTTTCTTTCCCAAGGCTGCGGCAGCTGTTTATGAGGATGTTAGGCAGACCGCGGAAATCGAGCAGCTTATGGAAGCTTTTGAAGAGAACGGAATATATTGTATTCCGCTGAAAGGGATTCGGACAAAGAAACTGTATCCTGAATCGGAACTTCGAACTATGGGGGATCTTGATATACTGTATAAGAAGGAGCAGACAGACGAATTACGAAGAGTCATGAAGGAGCAGGGGTATTCCTGGAGCGGGGAAGCGTCAAAGCATGACCACTATGAAAAAGACGGACGGATCGTAGAGATGCACAAGGAGCTTCTTTCTTCGGAAAGCAGGGCATATGAGTACTTCCTGAACATCTGGGACCGGGCCTGCCCGGAAGAGGGAAGGCGGTACTGCTGGCAGATGTCGCCGGAGGATCATTATCTGTTCACGCTGTATCATCTAATCGAGCATTTTATCAGAGGCGGTATCGGGATTCGCATGGTACTGGATATATATATCCTCAGCAGCCTTCCGGAGATGGATAAAGAAAAGGTTGCGTCAGAGCTTAAGAAACTGAAGATCGATAGATTTGAGAAGAATATCCGAAGCATTGCCAACAGGTGGTTTTCTCCCGCCCTTCAGTCCCGAAGGGACGCTTGTGTTCAGCAAGACGTCCGGCCCCGGCGGGAATCGACAGACACAGGGAGCGGTATGTATCTGCAGAAAATGGAAGAGATGGAGGCATATATTGTAAATGGCGGGATTTTTGGTAATACTGAAAATGACTATGCAAATAATGCGCTGAGATATGGAAGCAGAGTGCAGTTCCTCAAAAGCGTGATATTTCCTTCATATAAAACGATGCAGTCTGTTTTCCCCCGGCTGAACAGCCCGCTCCTGCTTCCGGCAGCGTGGATAAAGCGGTGGTGGAATGTGTGGACGAAACGGAGAGAAAATATCCGCGGACAGCTTGAGCGGGCGGATCAGATCAGCCGGCAGGACAGGGCATATGTGGAAAAACAGAGACGTTTTTTCCGGCGCTGCGGGCTGTAAAAAGTACATAGAGTAAAAGGAGAAATCAAATGAAAGAGCGTACCAATGGGAAAAAGCATAAAAAAATGCGCCGATACCGAAAGGTGGGATACTCTTTTCTGTCTGTCTATGCGGTGGCAGCAGTTATCCTTGTGACTTTCTGTATCAGGCTGGGAATGGTTCCGGCGGGATATCTGGCGGCGCTGGGGGGAATTCTCGCCGTCCTGGGCGGACTCTTTGCGCTGATGCAGAGGAGAAAAGCGTGGTCCGTAGTGTCGGATGTGTTGTGCGTATTGCTTACAGCAGGATGCATTACCGCATGTTTTTATATCGGGAAGGCAGATGAAACGGTCCGTGACGTGGCACGCGTAACAGCAGAGACGGATGAGATCGGGGTATATGTGCTGACGGACGATGCCGCCCAGAATATAAAAGATGCTGCAGATTACCGGTTTGGCATGGCGGAGGCTGTGGACAGAGAAAATACAGACGCGACAGTTGCTGATATAGAGACAGAATTAGGTAAGGAACTGGATCTCAGTGAATACGGAGACATGTTTATGCTTCTTGACGCATTGAAGGATCAGGAAATCAGAGCAGTTATCCTGAACAGCGCGTATGTTTCAGTTGCGGCGGATGCGGGCAATTACGCATGGGTGACAGACGGACTGCGTCAGATTGCGTCTTATACGCATGAGACCGGGACGGAAACAATTGCGGAGCCGTCGGAGGATAACGATTCCTTTGTTGTGTATCTGAGCGGGATCGACACATATGGAGAGGTATCGGCACGCTCAAGGAGTGATGTGAATATCCTTGCAGTAGTTAATACAAAGACAAAGAGTGTACTGCTTTTATCCACGCCGAGAGATTATTATGTAGACTATTCAGTGACCGGCGGCGCAAAGGACAAGCTGACACATGCGGGCATTTATGGTGTGGATGCATCGATCGATGCGTTGGAACGGCTTTATGAAGTGGATGTCAATTATTACCTTCGGGTGAATTTTACCGGATTCACTCAGATCATTGATGCGCTGGGCGGAGTGGATGTGTATTCTCAATATGATTTTACCGCGGGTGGCAGAGAATTTTATCAGGGATATAATACGGTCAATGGGACGGAAGCGCTGAGTTTTGCCAGAGAAAGGTACAGTTTTGATGAAGGGGATATTCAGAGGGGGCGGAATCAGATGGAAGTGATCCGCGCGGTTATCCAGAAGGCAGCTTCTTCTTCCCTTCTGACAAATTATGCAAGTGTGATGGATGCAGTATCGGGAAGCTTTGAGACGAATATGCCGCAGGAGAAAATTGCAGAGCTTGTCAGAATGCAGCTTTCAGACATGTCATCATGGAATATAACAACTTATACTGCGACCGGGCAGGTGTCAAGCGGCGAGACATATTCGGCGCCCGGTGAGATCCTCTCGATTGTTATTCCGGATGAGAACAGCGTGCAGGAAGCCAAAAATATGATAAACAGTATATTAAACGGCGGTGAATAGGACAATAGAGTATCAGTGTGGTATCAGAATCACAAATATAAGACAGATTGAATACTCAAATGACCAATTGATGAACCGTGAATTCATGATATAATACAAACAAATACCTGGCGATAAGAGAGATCGTGTTATTATAAACGTCGCGAAAAAGTCAGATTTGGCAGCTATGAGGGATGAAATGCATGAAAGAGGGCTGAAACGCAGAGGCGGTCAGCCCTCTTTTTGGTAAAATATTACTGAACTGTGTATAAAACAGGGATACAGAGATGGTGAAGAAATTTGAGAGAAACGAAGATCATTGTCTGTGACGATGTAAAAGAAGACAGAGAAGAACTGATACGGAACATAAGTGAGGTCTGGAAAGAACCGGTGATTGAGGAGGCACAAAGCGGGCAGGAGGTCCTCTGGAAGCTTGGAAAAGACCCGGAGTATGATTTTGTATTTCTTGATATTTATATGGATGGCATGGATGGGATAGAGACCGGACGGAAGATCCGGGAGGCATATCCGGAGATCAGGCTTGTATTTGTAAGCAGCAGCCGAGAGTTCGGACCGGAAGCATTCGAGTTAAATGCGGTTCATTATCTCCTTAAGCCATATAAAAAAGAATTGCTGATTGAACTGCGGGACAGATTCAGGCTGACCGGTGAGAGTACGGTTTCACTTTATGACTCTGTGAGCAGGCAGGAAGTTACAGTGCCCAGCGGGCGGATTTTGTACATAGAGAGTGCCCGTAATTACATATATGTTCATCTGGCTACAGGCGCAGAACTGAAAGTGCGCAAGAGTATGCAGGAAGCTGAGGAAGAGCTGGATGAAAGGTTCCTTCGGATCAGCAGGGGCGTGATCGTAAACATGGATGCAGTAGAGCGGATGAATTATGATTCCTGCGAGATCGATGGGATAACGTTTATGCTGAGCAGAAATCACCGCAGCGAGCACAGACGGAAATATAATGACTATATATTCAGCCATTATATGGAAGTCCCCAGGAAGGAGTAAGCAATGATCAATTATGACATCTGCGGTTATTCGTTCATACAGTTCTGCGGATATCTGCTCCAGATACTCCCTCTGATGTTTCTGTTTTATGTACCGTTCCGGCAGGAAGCCCTGCGGTTCCCTAAAAGGCGGATATTGCTGCTGCTGACGGTTTTCTATATATTAGTGTCAGCGGGCACGGCAGTTTTTCTGGGCACGCAGGTATGGCAGAATGTAGACGAGGCGGCAGTCACCTGGATTGCCAACACTATTTTTTCAGTAGATATTCTGGTGGGGACTATAGTTTATTTTAACAGTTTCCGGGAAAAGAGAGGCGGCAAAATTCTTTTCTATACTTTTGTGATAGAGTATGGAGTCGCGCTCTATATATTAAATGAGATCGGCACAAGATTTTTTGTCATTGCCGGGGACGACGGCGCCCCTTATGGTGAAGCCGGTCTCATGATTTATGCGGTATGCACTGCTGTGACCTACCCGTTTGTATATACATTCCTGAAAAAGTTCCATATGAGTGGTTTGGAACATGCAAATCGGGAAAATCTGTTTATGATTACTGTCTGTTCTGTGCTCATTGTTGTTTTGACTATGGTGGCGCTTCAGATGGAGGTTGGGCTTCGCAGCATACGGACCAGAATGGAAGAGAAAATATATGAAAGTGTGCTGCTGATCTGTATATTACTGGCAAACGTCATTTCCTATGTAATCTATTTTTTCTGTATGATCCTGGAACAGGAGAAGGAAAGGATAGAAAGTCGAATGATCGCATATGAAATGCAGTATGCAAATGTCCGGGAAGGAATCGACAGAGAGCGGCGCCTCCACCACAACCTCCGTCATCATTTCCGTACGTTAGGAGTGCTTGCGTCAGAAGGGCGTACGGAGGCTCTGCAGGAATATATCAGAAGTTATATGAAGGAACTGGATGATGTCGAACTGAGAAGAGTGTCCCGTAATCCGGTAATTGACAGTGTGCTCAGTTACTACATCCAACAGGCTGACGAAGCAAAGATAAATGTCAGCTGCGATATACAGGTGAGAGAAGACTATCTGTTCGATATCAAGGACATGACTGTACTGATCGGAAACGCAATGGAGAATGCTCTGAAAGCGGCGGCAGGCTGTACGGACGGCGATGCGTATATTAATTTTATGATGAAACAGTACAGGCAGAGCATTTTGATCAAAATCGAGAACAAAGTCTGCCCGGGAAAAAGCATACAGCGGTCCGGACCCGGAAGGATAGAGAAAAGTTACGGACTCAACAGCATTGAGTTGATAGCGGAGAAATACGAAGGAAGCATGGAGGCATGGCAGGAAGGAGATGTATTTATCCTGAGGGTTGTGCTGAATATGCCGGATGGTAAGGATAAAGGGAGTGATTAGGGATGAAACTGAAAGACGGACTAGTATTAAGAGAGATTGCAGGGCAATTTTTGGTTACCCCGGTTGGGCGACTTTCACAAATCTGTCAGATGCTTCATATTAGCCGGTCGGCAGCGTTTCTCTGGGGCATAATGGTTATGGGGGAGTTTTCGGAAGATTACCTCGTGGAACGGGCGTTACAAGAATATACGGACGTTACAGAAGAAACGATTCGTAATGATATTCGAAATTTTATAAAATTGCTAGATGATAACTATATGCTGGAATCCGGAAAGGCGGAGCCTATAACTGGTGTAGCAAAAGTAGAAGTGTCGGCTGGCGGGAAGATATAGTTGAAAAGGTATGGCTGATTATAATAAAAGCATGGATGTTTTTCGGAAGATAAAAGAAGAGGCGTATAAACAGTGCACTCCTATACAGGCAACATTTGAATTAACTCCTCGCTGTGCACTAAATTGTAAAATGTGCTACGTCCATCTAAAACGGGAAGATATTCCTGCTTGTGGAAGGGGAAGAGAACTGAGTTCTGAGGAGTGGATTCGCCTGGGGCAACAGGCCCAGAAAGCTGGAGTTCTCGCTTTATGTATTACTGGAGGAGATCCCGTGCTTCATCCGGAATTTGGTAAGATTTGGCGCGAGCTGTCCAAAATGGGATTTCGGATCACTTTACAGACTAATGCGTATTCTATTACAGAAGAACTTGAGGCATTATTTTATGACTTTCCACCGCAGACAGTGAAGATTACATTATATGGATCTAATGACACTATCTATGAGGATGTATGTGGTGTGAAGGGCGGATTTACAAAAGTAGATGAAGGAATTAGGCGTTTTCAGAAGTTGAAGATACCCATTCAGTTGGTGACAACTTTTGTTAAACAGAATATTAAAGATAAAGATTATATTGCTCGTTATGCAGTAAATAATCGATTACGCTGGTATTATAGTACAGCCTGTTATCCCTCTTTACGGGGAGCCCGTACGAAGGCAGAGGAGTGCTCGTTAGACGTATATGATCTTGGATGTAGCGAAGCAGCCTCAAGAGAATGGAATGAACGACCATTTATGAAAGCTGATAAAAGACCCTGTGAGTACTGTTCGATTTATCGTACAGGATACCATATCACATGGGATGGATATATGAGATTCTGCCTGTTTCTTAATGAACCGAAGATTGATGTATTAGAAAATTCTTTTGAAGAAAACTGGAAAAGCTTGCAGGAATATAGTGAAGGCATACGGTGGCCGGAAAAATGCTATTTATGTCCCGTGCAGGATAGATGTCGAAGGTGTATTGCAAGTTTGGCATGTAATAATGGTGGAATAGGGAAATTAAGGGTCGATTATTGTAAAGAGAGCTTACGGCTGTTAAATAAATACTATTAATGGATAGAATGGAGGAAACCCTATGAGCAGCTATGAAACGATAGAAGGCGAAATAATGGTGACAAGTGTAAATGAAGAGATTGATTATTCAGGAGTCTCTGTATCGGATGAACGTCCGGGATCTTATCGGGTATATTGGAACTATAATCCGACAACTGGGAAGGGAGGAATTACCAATGATAGCTGGCCGTCAGATATGAATGTGCAGGCTGCATTGGGAAATTTGAGACCGGATGATCCAGAATCGATTGATGCAGTAAGCGCAATTGTTTACGATTACACAAATAATCTTGTAGCATATGCATCTGGAGAAGCTTGGGAAAAATTTAGAGATAAATATAAAGTTTTTGGATGCATAGTATTTTGAGTTTGAAATATGCAATATAGGATATTATCGACTATAGAAATAAAAGGTATAAACTATTTATGGGAAAAGTGGAAATTGTTTCAATGTAATCCTTTGCCTTTTAGTGACCTTCAAATTGATATACAATTGAATACACAATGGAGGTATGGTCTTGAGGTACTAAATATTCAACAAGGAAAGGCGGTACTAAAATTTGATGAGGCTTTGTTGTGTGTTAATGAAGATTGGTCGAAAGCCCAAATAACACTGTTCAAAGAGTGCAGAGAAGGAGTGCATAAACTGCTTAACGCATTATTACTTACCCATTTATCTATTAAGAATACCTTAGAGGTTCATGCATCCTTGATAAGAGTACATAGTAATGGAATATTGTTTCTTGGACCATCAGGAATAGGAAAAACTACTCAAGCAGAATTATGGATGAGATATTGTGAAGCAGAGATTATTAATGGAGACAGAGTATTTGTAAAGCAGGAGAATGAAATATTTCTCGGGTGTGGTTCACCGTGGCATGGTTCTTCACCTTATTGTCTGAATAAACAAGTTCCCCTTTCTGCGCTTATTGTTCTTAAGCAAAGTGGGAACAATAAAATCCGGCGGTTGTCTGGTTTTGAGATGGTATCAAGCGTAATGAGCAGTGTATTTTTCCCAACGTGGTATCATGTGGGCTATGATGCAGCGTATCAGACGCTCGATGCATTGCTTCGGACTGTCCCGGTCTATGAATTATCCTGCCGTCCTGATGAGGACGCGGTCAAACTCACAGAAGAGGCGGTCTTCGGATCGCGATTATAGCAGAGATCCCATCCTGTATCTGGGGGAGATGCAGAGCAATGAAGACGTTCTGCCGCCCGGCTGATGCGGGAAGGGGATTTTTTGTTTAAAGGGGAGTGTAAAAACATACATATGAGTGATGTGAAACGAATCATTCAGCGAATTAAAGAGGGAAGGCTAAAGCAGCTGATCGGTGAAGTGCTGTGGATGTATGCGTATGTGCGCCGGTACTGGCTTCTGATAGGAGTATATGTTCTGCTGGGGGCTTCCGGTTCTGTGCTGGGGCTTGGAACCTCTGTGGTGAGTAAGGACCTGGTGGATGCCGTGACAGGAGTAAATTCTCAGGGAATCGTACAGGTGGCGTGCCTGTATGTTGGTGTCGGCGTGGGACAGATCTTTGTCAATGCAGTGAAGTCCCGCTTATCGCTCAAAGTGCGGCTGAAAGTAACAAATGAGATTCGGGCGGATATCTATGAGCAGGTACTGCGCACAAACTGGGAGTCACTTGCAAAGTACCGTTCCGGAGATCTGCTATACAGGGTAAATGGTGATGCAGGCACAGTATCGAACACGATCCTGACGTTTCTTCCCAATGTAGTGACAACTCTGATCAGTTTCGGAGGCGCGTTTATCATTGTAGTACAGAATGATCCGTGGATGGCGTTGATTGCCCTGCTGGGAGCTCCAATCTCTTTTTTGACATCCAGATATTCAGCGAAGCGGATGCGTCAGTTCCAGAGGGACAACCAGAATGTGGCAAGCGACCGTACGGTATTCGACCAGGAGACATTTCAGAATCTTCAGTTTATTAAGGCGTTCGGCATGCTGGACAGGGTGACGGAGAAATTTCACCGCATCCAGCAGGAGAGTGTAGATGTGGCGCTGAGGCAGAATAAGTTTCAACAATATATGACTATTACTACTTCTCTTGTGGGACAGGCAGTCGGGTATGCCTGCTATGGATTTGCAGCATTCCGTCTCTGGCAGGGAGAGATCAGTTATGGGACGATGACGATGTTTGTATCCATGGCGGCATCTCTTCGGGGATCATTCAGCGGGATCCTGAATCTGGCGCCCATGGTCATCCGTGCCGGGATCAGCGCGGAGAGAATCATGGAGATCACCAGTTTACCCAGGGATTCTATGGAAGATAAGGAAGAGGCGGAAGAGATCAAGAAGCAGAGCCGGGAGAAAGGTGTTTTTGTACATATGACGGATGTTGACTTTGCTTATGAAGAAGATAAATGGATTTATCGGGATGCAGATTTTCGGGCAGAGCCGGGAGAGATCGTTGCTCTGATCGGACCATCCGGACAGGGGAAGACAACAACACTGAACCTGATCCTTGGACTGTATCATCCCGGGAAAGGGAAGATCGCGATAGGAAATCCGGGCGGAAATGAGTTGAGAGCATCCTCTTCTACGCGATGCATGTTCAGCTACATTCCGCAAGGCAACACTATGTTTTCCGGTACGATTGCCGACAATATGCGAATGGTGAAGCCGGAAGCTTCAGATAAGGAGATTCGTTCGGCGCTTGAAGCTGCATGTGCCTGGGAGTTTGTAGAGAAGCTGGAGCATGGCATGGATACAGAGGTCCGGGAGAGAGGAACCCGATTTTCAGAAGGTCAGAAGCAGAGGCTTTCTATCGCCAGGGCGCTTCTTGCGGACGCTCCGGTGATGATACTGGATGAGGCGACCAGCGCTCTTGATGTAGCCACTGAGAGGCGTGTACTGCGCAGTATCATAAAGAAAGAGCCGAACAGGACTGTCATCGTGGCGGCGCACAGACCCAGTGTATTCTCCATGTGCAGCAGAGTCTATAAAGTGGGTGACGGGCGGATCATGGAGATGGATGAACAGGGGCTTCAGGAGTTCCTGGAGGCGTTTTAACAGGAAACAGAAACATTAAACAAGGTAAAAAATAACAGGAGGAAGCGCGCATGAGAATTGTCAGGATCATACTGATTGTTGTCAGTATCCTGTCACTGGGAATTTTTGGAATATCTGAATTGATCCGGTTTAGCGGGAGGGATACAGAAGCGCCGGAGATCACCAGTGACAGGGATGTGCTGGAAATACCGTGTGAATATACACAAGAGCAGCTCATGGAGGGATTGTCTGCAGAGGATGAAACAGACGGGGATCTGACTTCGGAGATCATAGCCGGATCATTTTCACGGTTTATCAACACGGGAGAGTGCAATCTAACGTATGTGGTATTTGACTCTTCGGATCAGCCCGCAACCCTTACAAGGAAAGTGAGATTTACGGATTATCATCCGCCAAGGTTTACCTTGACAGAGCCTCTTGTATTTTCAGAGCAGGAGGGCAGCTACACGACCGCAATGGAACGGCTCGGAGCTTCGGACCAGCTGGACGGCGACCTGAAAGAATGGATCACTCAGACAGATACGGATGTGAATTATCAGCGAGTGGGGACTTATACTATGTCTGTGGAAGTGAGCAACAGTTTTGGAGATACATCGTCAGCGGCTCTTCCGGTTCATGTGGTAAGCGCGGAAAACCGGCGCGTGGATATTGCGCTTACTTCGGGGATCGTATACATCAGTGCGGGAGAGAGCCTTGATCCGTCAGCCTATATTTCGGGCGTGACAGCAGCAGACGGGAGTTCGCTCGATCCGTCCGCGGTGACGGCAGAGTCTGCGGTGGATACGAATACTCCGGGATGCTATGAAGTACATTATCAGGTTTTTGACGCCGGAGGAAATACAGGAGAGACATGGCTGACAGTCATTGTCGAAGAAGGAGGGACAGAATGAACGGAGAAAGATTCAGTCTGGCCGAAATCAGTATCAGAGGCTTGTGTATGGATCTGCTCAGGAATGCGTGGATGATTCTGCTTGCGGCGGCCGCGGTATGGCTTGCGGCAACAGGCTGGCACAATCTCACGTATCAGCCGGAATATACATCTTCGGCTACACTTGTTGTTACGGTAAAGGGCAGTGCCAGTACATACAGTTCACTTTCTTTGACAACGCAGATGGCAGATGTATTCGGGCAGGTATTTCAGAGCGATGCTTTGGCTGAGAAGATCACAGAAGAGACAGGAGAAGAGATTACCGGCAGGATCAGCTGTACGCCTATCCAGGAGACGAATCTGCTCGTGCTCAGTGTGACCTGCCGTCATCCGAGGGATGCATATCTTTTTATCAATGCAGCGCTGGAACATTATGAAGAAGTGGCGGGCGATGTGTTTGCCAACGCTTCTCTTCAGACAGTGCAGGAGCCGGAAGTTCCGTCCGCTCCGTCTAATACTTCATTGGCTATGAGATACCGGTATCTTCTTATGGCGGCAGGGGCAGCAGGTATGGCGGCTTTGATCAGTCTTCTGTATATGATGCGCTTCACTGTGAAAAACCCTCTGTGCGCACAGCGTCAGCTGGACGGGAAGATCAGAGGAGTGATACCGTTTGAACAGAAGGGAACATCTCTCAGACAGAAAAAAAACCCGAAGGAAGCGCTGCTTTTGAATTCTCCGGTCGTGAGTATGGATTTTGCAGAGGCGGGAAGACGGGCAGAGGCAAAAGTAGAGTACCATATGAGACGGAGCAGGCAGAAGACACTGCTTGTATCCAGTATTGCTGAAAACGAGGGAAAATCCACAGTGGCGGCAAATCTGACTCTGGCTCTGGCAGAAAAGCATAAAAAGGTGCTTCTCGTGGATGGTGATCTGAGAAGACCGGCACAGCATAAAGTGTTTGAAGAGAACGGTCAGGACCGTGTTTCCTTCAGCCAGGTGCTCAAGGGAGAGACTGATTGGAAGGATGCGATCCACTATAACAAGCGGAACGGTATCTGGGAATTATTCCAGTTTCGCGCTGTCCGGGAACCGGGCAAAATGCTCAGGGAAGAAAGGCTGGCAGAATTTATAGAGGCATGGAAACGGGAGATGGATTACATCATTATAGACTGTTCGCCCGCGGCAGTATCAGCGGATGCTGAAGTCTGGGTATCAGTGGTGGATTCCGTTCTCCTTGTTGTAAGAGAAGACTGGGCTGACGTGCGGGTGATCAATGATGCTGTGGATATGATCAGTCAGAATGGGACGGATTTTGCAGG
>USKR01000012.1 GCA_900555215.1 uncultured Ruminococcus sp. | reverse complement strand
GCTTATTCCCCGAGGTACTCCTCCAAGGTAATATCCTGTTCATGGATCTCTTTTGCGGCAGCTTCCCCTACATATCGGTAATGCCATGGTTCAAATATGATCCCGGTCACGTCCGCCTTTTCCGGCGGATAACGGAGGATAAAACCATATTCCCAGCAGTGCTCCATCAGCCACTGCTGTTCTGCAGTTTCCCCCTGCCGGTCATCCAACGCTTCGTATTCTGAAGCAATGATATCAACAGCCAGACCGGTCGCGTGTTCACTCGTCCCCGGCACTGCGACTGACTTCTTTGTTTCGTCATATGCGTTCAGAGGCGTATATCCCTGATAGATCCAGTCCTGCATAGTCGCGTTGAACACAGTCCTCTGATCTTCATAAGAGCGGTAAGCTGATGCAACATACATACTCAGCCCCGCCGCTTCGGCATCCGCCAGCATCCTGTCAAGCGGTTCCCTGATCCTTGCATCCACGGAACGCTCGCTCTCTACTTCATATAACTCTGCCGGCGCATAAGACGTGTCGAGAGGATGCGACTCATTGACAAGCGCAAGCGCCCACCCATCTTCTCCCGAAAGGATCTCTGAATTGTTATGTGCAGCATTGTACTTATTAAGCTGGAGCGTAAGATCTTCATTCTCCTGAGTCAGCTTTGCATTCTGGCTCTCAAAATCTGTTTCTTTCCTTGATATGATGATATTAGCGACAAAAACCGTAAACAAAATCCCGGCTATCGCGCCCATGATCCCGCCGCCCAGAAACACCCGCCTGAGCCTCTGATCAAGATTTACTTTTTTTCTCATAATTTCAACTCCGTATGCAACCTGCCATCTATCTCCTGGTCCGTTGAACATACTGCCATTCTGTAAGGCAGTCCTTTTATTTTAAATTCAATGTAATAGTACTGTTCCGGAAATTCCTCCGGCTGCCTGGTCAGCACCGGCGGATCTCCCAGACGGATACAGAAAGCATCAGCCGGAAGAGCCATTCCTTTTCCGGTCGCTTTCATAAAACTCTCCTTTAAGACCCAGTACCTGTAAAAAAGCTCTGTCTTTGCTTCTTCCGATCCTCCACTGAGGATGGCTTCATATTCCTCCCGGCAGAAAAATCGGGCTGCGATCTTTTCCCTCAGTTCCCCGATTTTTTCCAGGTCACATCCCACACGTTCGTCTCTGCCGTCCAGTTCGACGGCGCACATAACATATGTCCCGGAATGGGAAAGATTAAATGGCACATCCTCCGGCAGACCATACATTGATCGTATCCGTTCCCACAGGGCCCATGCGCCAACACTCTGCGCCTTCATTTCCACAGTTCGCAGCGCATCTGCTTTCTTTTTCCGAAAGTCCGGGATGGATCCATAATATTCCCTGTAACATCCTTCCTCATAAAGCGGCGTTACATCCGCAATCCATGCCCTGACCATATCTAGCCTCTCAGATACCTAACTTCAAATGTTTCTATAGTAATCGGTTTATTAAAGAGCGCACCCTGCGCATGGTCGCACCCCAGCTCTCCCAACACATTTAACTGATCCTGTGTCTCAACTCCTGCTGCTTCCACAGAAGCTCCAAGCTGACGGCAGATATCGATCACCGCCTGTGCCACGATACGGCTCCGGCTGTTGCCTACGATATTCGTGATCAGGCTTTTATCAAGCTTCAAAGCATCGAATTCCATAAGAGACAAAATGGAGAAACTTGAATCTTTCGCACCGAAATGATCCAGGATAATCCTGACATTCCCCTTACGGATCTTACTGCTCGTCTCGGCGAGCATCTCCTGATTCATATCACTGCTTGACTCTGAAACTTCAACCTCAAGATATTCGCAGCGCACATGATATTTCTCGATGATCTTCATCATCCTGTCCGCAACGCTTTCCTGCCTCAGCGTTGCTCCCGCAAAATTTACGGCAATGGGAATAAGAGGGATATCCTCGATCTCCCATCTGTGCAGCGTCCGGCACACTTCCTCAAACACATAAAGGTCAAGATAATGCGACAATTTTGTCTCTTCCAGAAGATTTATATATTTCCCCGGATCGACAATACCAAGATCTTTATGATGATACCGCACGACTGCCTCGGCGCCCGCAATCTGCTCTGACTGCACATCCATCTTCGGCACAAGGCAGACGATAAAATTCCCGTGCTCGATATCTTCCAGAAGATCCTGCTTAATGATCGGCTCATGATGTCCCTTTTTGAGGTTTTTATAGTACTTTTTCTTCTCCTCGCGCATCATGACTTCCGCATTTCCGACCAGCTTGTCCACATCGATATCCACTTTCTCCCAGGCATATCCCATGGACACCAGCCCCAGACTGATATTGTCCAGTTTTGTATGTGCAGCATAAATCTGTTTCGTAAAATTTTCATAGGATGTATTTTCCACCAGGACAAGATACTCATCCCCTGTCAGGCGGTAAACTTCACCGCTTCGGAAATATTCCTCCAGGACTTCGCCCACGCGGATCACAACTTCATCGCCATACTCCCTGCCGAATTCTTTATTAAAATTCTTCAGGCCGTTAATATCAATGGAAAGGGCTCCCAGGGAAGTCAAATCCTTACCGGCCACTTTATCAAGATAATCTACAAGGCTGTTCCGGTTCAAAAGTCCTGTAAGATCATCGTGGTAACTCAGATATTCCTGCTGTTTCTGCATCTTCTGAAGGGCTATCGCCTGCGGGATATACGGAAGGAGAGCGCGCATCAGATCCAGAGTGCAGCCTCCCCTGTGCACGCCGGCAACAGCCAATATAGCTGTCGTGTCTTCACTGATCTGGCGGAATACACTGTAACTGTCCGACGTGGTGTCTGTAATCTCTTCCTTCATCCAGCGCGGCTGCTGTTCTTCCGGAAGCAGTTTCAGTCTGTCCCTCTGCCATTCAACATTTTCAGCACACCACTCATAGATCGTCTCGATATCGCCCTGTTCTTTTTCTATATAATAGGCATACTCTGCGTCGTAGTAATCACGCACCGTACTCAGCACGTCATTCATGATCTCCATAAGTGAACGTGGTCTATAACTATCGCTCATGCTTCTTCTCCCCTGCTGTATCTAATTTGATAAACATCTGTTCCAAACATGCCAAAATTGCACACAAAAAAGGTTTCCCTGCATATAACAGGGCATTTTTATTTTAGTATACGCCATGTTAAAATGCAAGATAAACCTCCCGAAAATGACGGCAGGTCCGTGCTGCAATACACGGACCCGCCTTGTTCTCACGTACTTTAAGCTATTTATGAATTTTTCATAACCACGCTCTCTACCACATCGGCAACATGTTCGCATGCGTCCGCGCAGCGCTCCAGATAAATATAAATATCTCTCCACGCAATAATACGGATCGGATCTTCTGATTCCGTATAGAGATTTCTTACATTCTGCATAAAAAGCTTGTCTGACTCTTCCTCCAGGTCATTGATACGGATGATCAGATTCTTAAGGTTCTTGGAACGCTTAAAGTCCTTGAACTCCACCATCATTTCTTTGACTGCCTGGCAGCACCGGATCACCACGTCCGTCATCTTGAGTGCTCCCGGCTCGATTTCCTGGACATTGTTCATGTAGACCCTGAGCATAACGTCTTCTACTTTATCTGTTATATTGTCAATATTCTGGCTGAGGGAAACAATATCCTCGCGCTCGATAGGCGGAAGAAACTCTTTCGCCAGATGATCCAGTACATCATGCTTTTTCATATCCGCGCTGTGCTCGATCTCGTGAAGCTGATTCAGGCGTTCCTGCAGCCCGTCAGTGTGAAAATCTCCCAGTGTCCCCTTGAGCATTTCCGCCGCGCGGCAGGAATCCTCCGCGCAGGCGATGAAATTATCAAAATAAAATGAATCCTGTTTCTTTGCCATTTTTCTTTCCTCCTCTGGTATTCACTATGACATTTTTAGATTCTTTTTCTGTTTAACAAACTTTGACAGATCCGGTTAAAATACCGCTACAAAGATCTTTGCCACCACAAAACTGATCAAACCGCAGCCCGGGAATGTGAAGATCCAAGTCAGCATCATGTCCTTTACTACGCCAAAATTAATGGCTGAGAGTCTCTTCACAGCCCCGACTCCCATGATGGCACTTGTCTTTGTGTGAGTCGTGGAAACCGGGATACCGAATACGCTGGAGAGCAGGAGGCATACCGCGCCCGCCAGGTCCGCGGAAAAGCCCTGGAATTTTTCCAGCTTCACCATATCCATCCCCACGGATTTGATGATCTTCTCTCCTCCCACGCTGGTGCCCACACCCATAACAACGCTGCACAGGAGCATGAGCCACACAGGGATCAGCATGCCCTGGACACTGCTCTGCCCGTTGCAGAAAGCGATCCCCAGGAACAATACGCCGATAAACTTCTGGCCGTCCTGAGCTCCGTGCATGAAGCTCATGAAAGCGGCTCCGAAGATCTGCGCTCCCTTGAAAAAGCCGTCCGTCTTCCGCCGGTCCGCAGCCGCGCAGATAATGGTGATGATCTTGCATATGATCCATCCCATAAAAAATCCCAGCGCCAGACTGAGCACAAGACCATAAAGGACCTTAGCCCACTCTGAAAAATTGATGCCGCCGATACCGTTATGTATCGCAATGGCGGCCCCCGACAGTCCGGCTATCAGACTGTGGCTCTCGCTGGTCGGGATGCCGAATATAGAAGCTGCCACACTGTATACTACAATAGAAAACAGGGCCGCGCAAAGCGCGATCAAAGCGTCATTCGTTTCCCCTCCGAAATCTACCATATTGCTGATCGTTGATGCCACCGCGCTGTTGATATGCGTCATCACGAGCACCCCAAGGAAATTGAACACAGCGCTCATCATGATTGCTGTCCTTACTTTGAGACACCTCGTGGCAATACATGTAGCGATCGCGTTCGGCGCGTCTGTCCAGCCGTTTACAAAAATAACTCCCAGCGTGAGCAGGACTGTGACCATAAGGACCGGGTTGGAAAAAACCTGCTCACAGAAACCAGAAAATGTAACGTCCATAATACTCTCCTTTTTCATTTGCACATGGATAACTTATTTTTGCGCAAAAAAACAGCGTTCGGAAAACAAAACGTTCTCTGCGCATCCTGTGCGCAGGTCCTGTATTTAGTATTTCAATGTTTCCTCCCGCCATTTATTTTACTTATATTTTACTTAAATATAACATTGGAACGTATGGCTGTCAACAAATGTAATTTTTTCTAGCAAAATCATAGCACCGGACATCCTCCCTAAAAACGGTAAATATCCGGTGCTTCCGCGCTTTTTCTATAATTAGTAAATTTCGGTTTTACAGGTTCCACTTCTTATCCTGCGCAAGCCTCAGCCTGTTCATTGCCCTGGCGAGGGACGCCTGGGTGTGGTGATACTCCTGTGTGCTCTGCTTCTGGCGGAGCTGCTCCTCCGCCCGCTCCCTCTGCTCCCTGGCGCGGCGGACATCAATGTCCTCCGGGCGTTCCGCCGTATCCACGATCAGGGTGACACGGTTGTTGACGATCTCCGCGAAGCCGCCGCCCAGAGCGACTTCCTGCCATTTGCCTTCCTCAGCCTCCATGCGGCCAATTCCCACAGTGACTGCAATGACCATATTTTCATGGTTCGGAAGGATCCCCTTCTCCCCATCCGGAGCGGGGATGATCAGCTTCCGGCATCGTCCCTCATAGAACACTTTATCACTCGCTATGATCTTCAGTCCGAATGTATCCATATCCTCCTACGCCTCCGCTGTCTCTGCCTTTGCCTTCGCGATCACATCATCTATAGTTCCCACATTGAAAAATGCAGACTCCGGATACTCGTCCATCTCGCCATTGATAATCATCTTAAAGCCCCGGATCGTCTCCTTAAGGGGAACGTATTTCCCAGGGATTCCGGTGAATGTCTCTGCCACAAAGAACGGCTGGGACAGGAATCTCTGAATCTTCCTTGCGCGCATAACTGTCGCTTTGTCCTCATCCGACAGCTCTTCCATACCGAGGATCGCGATAATATCCTGGAGTTCTTTATATTTCTGAAGGATGGCGATCACCTGGTTCGCCACCTCGTAATGCTCTTCTCCGACCACATCTGCCTCAAGGATACGGGAGCTGGACTCCAGCGGATCTACTGCCGGGTAGATACCCTGCTCCACGATCTTCCTTGAAAGCACGGTCGTTGCGTCCAGATGGGCGAACGTGGTTGCCGGTGCAGGGTCTGTCAGGTCGTCTGCAGGCACATAGACAGCCTGTACGGATGTGACAGAACCGTTCTTCGTGGATGCGATCCTTTCCTGGAGCTCACCCATCTCCGTGGCAAGCGTAGGCTGGTATCCCACGGCTGACGGCATACGTCCGAGAAGGGCGGAAACTTCTGATCCTGCCTGTGTGAAGCGGAAAATATTGTCAATGAAAAGAAGGACATTCCGATGCTCCTCGTCACGGAAATATTCCGCCATTGTCAGCCCGGTCTCAGCCACGCGCATACGCGCTCCTGGCGGCTCGTTCATCTGCCCGAACACCAGAGCGGTCTTCTCAAGGACTCCGGACTCCTTCATCTCTGTCCAGAGGTCATTTCCCTCGCGGGAACGCTCCCCGACTCCTGTAAAGATAGAGTACCCGCCATGCTCTGTGGCGATATTGCGGATCAGCTCCTGAATGAGCACGGTCTTGCCGACTCCCGCTCCTCCGAAAAGTCCGATCTTACCGCCCTTTGCGTACGGCGCCAGAAGGTCGATGACCTTGATCCCCGTCTCCAGGATCTCCACCACCGGACTTTGGTCCTCAAATGTCGGTGGCTGTCTGTGGATCACCCATTTCTCCGCATCATCGATAGACGCGCCGTCATCGATCGTCTCTCCAAGCACATTAAACAGCCTTCCAAGTGTCTTTTCACCAACCGGCACCTGGATACCCGCTCCCGTAGCAGTAACTTCCATATCCTTATGGAGCCCCTCGCTTGCGGAGAGCATCAGACAGCGCACCTCATTATTCCCGAGATGCTGGGCAACCTCCATAATGCACTTTTTCCCGTTGTTATCTACCTGCAGTGCATCCTTGATAAAGGGAAGGTCACCATCCTCAAATACTACGTCAACAACAGGTCCCATGACCTGTATGATTCTTCCTTTATTCATAATCATAACTGTTCTCACTTTCTCCGAAAAGGGGTCAGACCCCTCCCAAAAGGGGTCTGACCCCTTTCAGGAACACTTTCGAAACATTCATGAATATTCCTACTATTTCTGCTGCGCCCTTGCGCCGCTGCACACCTCTGTAATCTCCTGGGTGATTGCCGCCTGTCTTGCCCTGTTATATATAATAGACAAATCATGTATCAGACTCTGGGCGCTGTCTGTCGCAGATTTCATTGCCATCATGCGGGCGTTATGCTCGCTGGCGTACGCTTCTACCAGACACCCGTATATCATACCCGTGACATAGTTCGGTATGATACTGTCCATCACCACCTCTGCCGACGGATAAAGGTCGATCGCCTCCCGGTACATATTTAACGGCATTTTCATCTCATTAAAGGAGCTTCTCTCCAGAGGCAGGAGCTTTAACACCTCAGCTTCTGACTGAACGGAATTTTCCATTCGTGTATATACAATATAGATCTCATCCAGATCTCCCGAACGGAACTGCTCCAGCAGGACTCCCGAAATATCTCTCGCCCTGTGCATAGTAGGCTTCTGGACCGTATACTGGAAATTCGTATCGATCTCTACGCCCCGCTTTGCGAAATAATGCCGCCCCAGCTCTCCTACGACAAATAATTTGTGGACCCCCGGCTTTGCCAGGATCTCTTCCTCCAGCTTTACGACATTATGGTTATATGCTCCCGCAAGCCCTTTGTCTGCCGTTACTACGATGGAACCGATCTTTCTCTTCTCTGACCCGATTTTTTCTCTCGTGTCAAAAAACGGATGCTCCAGTTCCGGCAGATGCCGGAGGATCCTGGATATTTCACCCTGAAGCGCATAGAAATACGGTTCTGTCTCCATCAGTTTTTTCTTTGCCTGAGTCATCTTTGAGGAGGAGATCATGTACATGGCATTTGTGATCTTCATTGTGTCCCTGACACTGTTGATCCGGCTCTGTATCTCTCTGATATTTGCCATATTATCACCTGCTCTTCTTAAATTCCCTGGCGGTCTCAACGATCTTTCCGATCAGTTCCTCTGAGAGCGCCTTCTTCTCCTCGATCTCCTGTCCGATCTCCGGATGCGCAGTCTCGAAATAAGTAAGAAGATCTGCCTGGAACTTTTTGATCTCTTTCTTCTCGATCCCAAGCATCACCTTGTGTGTTGCAGCGCACAGGGTAATAACCTTCTCATGAAGAGACAGCGGATGATACAACGGCTGCTTTAACAGCTCCATCAGACCGCTGCCATACTCAAGCTGCTCCTTTGTCGCCGCGTCCAGATCAGAGCTGAACTGAGTAAATACTTCCATTTCCCTGTACTGCGCCAGATCAATGCGGATACTTCCCGACGCCTTTTTCATCGCTTTGGTCTGAGCCGCACCGCCCACACGGGATACAGAAAGTCCCACGTTCACAGCAGGTCTCATTCCGGATGCGAAAAGACCGCTCTCCAGGAAGATCTGTCCGTCTGTGATGGAAATAACATTTGTAGGAATATACGCGGACACATCCCCCGCCTGCGTCTCAATGATCGGCAGCGCGGTGATCGATCCCCCGCCCAGCGCGTCGCTTAAGCGGCTGGATCTCTCTAACAGTCTTGAGTGCAGATAGAACACGTCTCCCGGATAAGCCTCTCGTCCCGGCGAACGCCCCAGCAAAAGGGAAAGCGCACGGTAAGCGACAGCATGCTTTGACAGGTCGTCATATACGATCAGAACATCCTTTCCCTGATACATAAAATGTTCAGCCATTGCTGTTCCCGCATAAGGCGCAATATACTGAAGCGGCGCGCAGTCGCTTGCCGTGGATGAGACTACGATCGTGTAATCCATTGCCCCATGTGTCTTCAGAGTGTTTACCACCTTTGCCACAGTAGATGCTTTCTGTCCGATGGCAACATAGATGCAGACCACATCCTTGCCCTTCTGGTTTAAGATCGTATCCATGGCAATGGAAGTCTTTCCGGTCTGTCTGTCCCCGATGATCAGCTCGCGCTGACCGCGTCCGATCGGAAACATTGCGTCAATTGAGAGGATTCCCGTCTCCAGCGGAACGCTGACCGATTTGCGGTCAATGATCCCAGGAGCTTCTCTTTCGATGGGACGGTAGTCATCCGCCTCGATCTCTCCTCTTCCGTCGACCGCCTCTCCAAGCGCATTGACCACGCGTCCGATATATGCATCGCCTACCGGCACACCGGCTCTCTTTCCTGTTCTGGACACCTTTGCGCCCTCGCGGATCCCGGTATCACTCCCAAAGAGGATACATCCGATCTCATCCTTGCGGATATCCTGTACCATACCTTTAAGCCCGTTCTCAAACGTAACGATCTCTCCGTACATAGCATGGTCGATCCCATAGATCCTGGCGATCCCGTCGCCTACTGCAATGACAGTCCCCACTTCACTGTCTCTGCTCATCTTATCAAAATTCTCTATCTCTTCTCTCAAGACAGAGATAATCTCATCTGAATTGATTGAACCCACCTTGTTCACCTCCAGGTTAATGTATTATCACAGCCCAGCTCCTGTGCAAGCCTGTCCATGCGGCCCTTCACGCTCCAGTCATATTCATCGCTTCCCACACGCAGGAGAAAGCCTCCCATCAGGGAATCGTCACGGCAGACCGAAAGCTTCGCCTCTTTTGCCCCGTATTTTCGGCAGATGAATGCCTCGATCCCCTTTTTCTGTTCCTCGCCGGGCGGTGTGACACAGTACAGTACGGCATTCCGGATTCCCGCCTGCTTTTCCCTGCACCTGTCATACGCGGCAAATATTTCACCGATCAATCCCATCTTCTGATAACGGCATACTGTCTTCATGAAATTTCTCATTTCATTGGGAAATACTTTATCAGCCACGCTGCACTTCGTTTTCAGAGGTATCGTCGGATTCATAAACAGATCCGTAAGCTGAGGAACTTCCCGCAGTATCTCTCTTGTTTTATCAACTGCCCCCTCCGGGATGTTCATCCCAAAGAGCACCTTTCCGTAGGAAACTGCCGGCGAGGAGCAGCGCACTTCATTATCTGTCTTCATTTTTATCGACCTCACCCGTCTCTCCTGACGTCTCTTTCAGAAACTGATCATACAGACCGCTGTCCTCCTGTCCGCCCATGAGCTTAGCCGCAGAAGCCACAGCCAGACCTGCGATCTGTGACTGAAGTTCCTTCATCGTCTTTTCACGCTCCACCCGGACAGTCTCCTTTGCGGACTCAATAATGCTTCCAGCCTTATCCCCTGCCTCGCCGACGATCCTGTCATACTCTGCCTTTGCGGATCTGCGGGCATTGTCCACGATCCGCAGCGACTCTTGTTTTGCCCCGCTCATCGCTTCCTCATATTCCTGCTTCATCCGGGCAGCCTGATCCTGCATATCCCGTGCATTTTTGAAGCCTTCTTCTACCATCTGTTTCCTTTTCTCCATAATCTGCGTCACAGGGCGGATAAGGAAATGTCTCAGCAAAAGATAAAGGACAACAAGGTTTATAATAGTATAGACAAGGTTCATGTTTATCTGAATCACCTTTTTGACCTGCCTTTCTTATGAACTTTCCCGGCGCCTGCCTCATCGGCCGCATTCCGGGACACTGCCCTGCTCTTACTGAAGGAAGAAAATGATCATGATTCCGATAATGAAACCATAGATCGCGGTTGCCTCTGCCAGCGCACATCCAAGGATCAGGTTTTTACTGATCTTTCCCTCTGCCTCAGGCTGTCTTGCGATCGCCTCTGTTGCTTTTCCTGTCGCAATACCGATTCCAACGCCTGCTCCGATACCTGTCAAAACTGCAATACCTGCTCCGATAGCTATAATTGTTCCCATTGTCTTAATCTCCTTTTCCTTAATAAATAATCTTTTTAATAAGATCAGATCAATATAAAGACCGATCTTTTGTCCCTTTTATTTTATAAAAGAAGGGCTCTACTCCATCTCCTCCGTCATAAAGAGCGCTGTCAGGAATACGAATACATATGCCTGAAGCAGCCCGTCAAAGAGGTCAAAATAAAAACTTACCGGGATCGGCACGATCAGCGGCACAAAATATTTCAAAAGCTCTAATACAACAAATCCCGCCAGCATATTGCCGAAAAGACGCATACAGAGCGACAGCGGTCTTATCACGACCTCCAGCGCCATGATCGGCGCCACCACGGGTACCGGCTGTCCGAAATGCTTTACCCAGTGCTTTACCCCGTTTTTGCGGATACCTGAAAACTCGATCACAAACATGCTCATGATTGCAAGCGCTGCGGTCACATTCAGATCTTTTGTGGGCGGCTTAAACCCGAAAAGAGCGATCGTGTTCGCTGCGCCCAGATACAGCAGGACCGTGATCAGATATGGGACATATCCCCGGTTTTCCCTGCCGATGACACCCTCAAAGAAATCCTGCGCCCAGCTTATCGCCGCTTCCAGCGCAAGCTGTACCTTCCCGGGGTTTTCCACCCTCAGATTTCTTGTAAGGATAATGGACAGCACTACAAGCACTGCCATGATAATCCAGGTGACAACGACTGACTCTGAGATCCCGCCCAGGACCGGAAGGGTGAAGACTGTCTCACAGTTCAGCTCTTCCATCAGTGTTTCTGTCAGATTTCCCGTATTACTCCCTCCTTTTTCTTTGTTTTCAATGCGGGACAGATCCGTTCGAGCAGGAGATTTTTCCTGTTTGAAGGGATTTTTTTGTACAAAAAAAGGAGTTGTTCCTCATTGAACCCCTTGAATCTTTCCCGGCTTTTTCCGGCGTGAATCCTGCGCCTTCAAAAGCTGTAACAATATTACGCCCCGCCAAAATTTTTGTCAATATTCATCAGCGCCCGCTTCGCATTTTGCCCGATGCACAATTTTTATTTCATTTTGCCCTTTTTCTGCCTCCGCAGAGGTCGGTTTTTTATTCATTATTTATCGACTTTTTTCAGAAAATATGAACTCACTGTGTTTTTTATGGTTTTTTCACAGTAAAACCAGGCTAAAAATAATTTATTTTTGTTGATTCAGTACAGTGCAATGTCTATTTTTTAACAATTCTTAGTCAAAAGGAGGGAATCCCGTATAATCCGAGAAGGTTTTGAGGTATAATGCTTACGCAGGGATTATTCCGGGACCTGCCGCTTGAAAAGTAAATGCCGCT
>USKR01000011.1 GCA_900555215.1 uncultured Ruminococcus sp. | reverse complement strand
CCGACCGCCTGCTCCACGGTCTTCTTCACACCTGACACACCGGCTCCTGTATTGCCTGAAACGCCCGGGATCTGTATGACTGCCGGAAGTTTCATCTCCCGGTACTCATCCAGCCCGCTCCCAAGCTCGGCAGCCGCTTTTTCCGTGATATAGATAATGCCATATCCCCCTTCTGCGAGCTGTTTCAGCCTGGCGCGCGTCTCTTCCCGGCTCTTCACAGGGCAGATGTCCAGTCCCACTGCCGCGAAACCGTAAATGCTGTCGTAATCACCGACCACTGCGATCTTATACATACATCTCCCTTATCCTTTCCCGGACCGCATCATCGGAAAAGCCGTTCTGCTTTCCGGTCAGAATGATCCGAACTGTTTTGATCTCATTTTCCCGCGCGATCAGATAGCCCAGCAGCGGTCCCACGGAAAACGCCTCATACTTCTGCGTTTTCAGCATCTCTGTCATGCGGTTGTCGCACCACCGCTCAAACGCTGACGGCGATTCCCTCAGCGCATCCGCTCCGCCCGCATAGGAAGTCCCTTCCAGATAACGGGCGATCTCCTCCTCGCCGGAAAGCGCGGCGCGGATCAGCTGCTCTGCATTGACGCTTCTGCATTCTGCCATGGCGCTGCGCATAAAGTCCCCGCTCTTCCCCGTCTTCCGGGAGCGGACCGCGATCTTGATGTCCGCAATCGCCACCATGGCGTCCGCATAATTCTCTATGATCGGTTCCCCGGACCGCTTCCCCGCCTCGTAAACAGCTTCCAGCGCCGCTTTGTCGATCATCACATCGCACAGCTGCCCGTCTCTTGTGTGCAGCAGGGTGTCAAGCGCTTCCTCCGCCACGCGTCCCATATTTCCGGGGAGCCTGGAGAACTCCCGGTTCTCGATGATGCGGAGCATCTCTCTGCCCGGGATGTCACAGTCATCATAAAAGATGCCCGGCGTCTCCTTCTCCGTGCAGACTTCCTTGACCGCTGCCTTTAAGTTATGGTACAGCTTCGGGTAAGAAAGCACATCAAACACTTTCATGTCCGGAGCCACATCCCGGATCACTTCCCAGACCTTTTCTTCCTCCCGCTTCAACACAGTATCAATGTCCGCTTCCCCCGCCGGATCTCCCCAGCCCTTTTCCATCACAAACCGGAGCGCCTCTTCCGCCGTCCTGCATGCCAGGAGCTGTTCGATCACCGCATTGGGAAAAAGAGAAACTTCCAGGGCGCGGATACGCGCCACTGCATAGGTATATTTTGTATTACTCAAGTCCAACCCTCCCCGCGCATGATCATCCGAACAAAAGCCGGTTTACCCGGTCTGACAGTTCATCCCTTTTGGAATCAAACACCGCCTTTATCGTACAGTTTTCTTCTACTCCTCCATATATCAGGATAAACCCGCCGTCGATCCGCCGCGTCTCGCCGGAAAGAGTCAGGCCGCCTCCCTTTTCAGCAGCGATCGTTCTGATCTTTCCTGTAAATCCTTCAGGCATACGGTCAAGATCCCTTGCAGAAAAGCAGATCTCCCCCTCTTCCGGAAGCGCGTATTCTCTGAGGAGTTTTTCAAGCATATCAAAATACTCCGCCGGACTCAGTTCCATCACCCGCGAATACGCGGCTTCAAGCACCCTGCCGATGACCTCCTGCTTTGCCGCAAGAACAGCCTGCTTCCTGCGCATATCACTTGACGATTCTGCCCGTCTCACATGATCTGCCGCATCCTTTCGAGCCTTTTCCCGGATCTTCTCCGCCTCGGCATGCGCATCCGCCTCGGCAGCATTTACCGCTGCCTCAGCCTCAGCCTGCGCCTTTTCAATGATCTCACGCGCAGACTGCTCTGCCTCCTCCATGATCCGGGCCTTTATTTTATCCAGTCCACTCATGTTCATCTTCTCCTTTTATACCTGGATGCCGTTAACTGCCAGGAAGGAAACAAGGAGCGCGAGGATCGCGTACGTCTCCACCATGGCGGGAAACAGCATCGCCTTACCGAACTGCTCCGGCTTCTTCGCAACGATACCGATAGCCGCTGCCGCCGTCTTGCCCTGCGAAATACCGGACAGAAGTCCCACGATTCCGATCGGGAGACAAGCCGCCAGGATCAGAAGCCCCGTAGTCACGGACACATCCGATACGCCTCCGCCCAGGATGCCGATCTTGGAAAGTGTGATAAATCCTACCAGAAGACCGTAGAGCCCCTGTGTACCCGGAAGGAGCTGTATGATCAGAACCTTCGCAAATTTACTCGGGTCCTCCGTTACGACTCCCGACGCCGCCTGCCCGGCGATTCCTACACCGATAGCTGATCCGCATCCCGCAAAGAGAACTGCCACAGCCGCGCCCAGAAGCGCGTAAACGATTCCTAATTCACCTAAGATATTCATGATATAGTTTCCTCCTTAATATCTGCATATTTTGTATTTTCTTTAAAAGGCTCAAAAGGCTTTCCGCCGCCTTCGTAAAATTTACCGAAAAATTCCACAAACTGTAAACGGTTCGTGTGCACGTACGCTCCCAAAAGATTAATCGCAAGGTTCAGCGTGTGGCCCACGATAAAGATCACGATAAAAAAGATCACCCCTGCAGCATTGTTTGGGAGCATGCTTCCCATCTGATTGATGACCGAAGCGATAACTCCGGTCGCCAGCCCAAGCGCCAGAAGGCGAGAATAAGAGAGCACATCGCTTAACCAGCCTGTGATATTGTAAAGGTCATACGCGCCCAGCGCGATCCTGAGAGCCGGATTTTTCTTTTCTCTTCCTGACATCAACACGATGCCGGCCGCTCCTGCAGCCGCCAGTATTCCTGCAAGAGTATTCAGCCATCCGGGGAACACGATCTGCGTCTGCGCGATGGATGCAAAAATATCACTTGGCAGAAGCATCAGGATCAGCCCCGTAAGGAGCATGAACCAAAGCACCACATCACAGAAGAAATCCATGACTTTTCCGTCCCTCAGGCAGAGATACCCTTTAATCCCAAGACCTGTAAACAAATGGATCACGCCGAAGAGAAGCGAGAATACCAGAAGCTTCATGGGATCATTCAGCGGGATGCCGGAACCGTGACCGCTGTCCCGAAAAATTTCTCTGATACGATGTCCACGATATTCCCGAAATACCCTCCAAACAGGATTCCCCACACAAGAGTGGACAATCCGCAGTAGAAAAAGAGTTTCAGAGATTTTTTCATACCGGAAGACATCCTCGGGAACCTGTGTACCAGCACACCGCAGACTGCTGCCACGATCGCTCCGTACGCGGCATCTGAAAGCATCATTCCGAAGAAGAACACATAGAAAAACGACATGATCGTCGTGGGATCGATCTCGCCCTTATGAGGGAGCCCATAAGATTCCACCACGCCTTCCATATTCATAGAAAACGGATTGTTCTTTAAGATGACCGGCGCCTCTTCCTCGTCTTTCAATTCTTCGATATCAACTGTACAGTCGTACTTCTCTGTCAGATCCTTTTCTACATACGGAGATTCACATTTTGGGATATATCCGCTGATGAGAAAAGTGCGTTTTGACTGGGGCAGTTCTCCGAGCACTGCATATTTATCTGCTCTCACGCGATAATAATCCGCCACAATCTTAAGCTCCAGCCTCTCCTTTGCCAGTGCGCGGATCTTTTCTTCGATTTCCTCCGTCTGTACAGCACATGCCGCAGCCTGATCCTCCAGCGCTTTTTTCTCCTCCGAAGGCGTCCGCTCCCACATCTGAGATGGTCTTGCGAACCCTGCGCTGCGGAGCGCATCTTCCACTTTTCCGGCGTCCTCTTTCAGACAGGTCACAGCCAGATAAACCATGCTCTGCTCCGCTGAAACGATCTGCACATCCGCCCCGGCCGCTTCCGGCGCTTTTTCCTCGAGAAGCCCATACACTGATTCCAGCGTGGTTCCGCCGGGCATGGTCCCCGGGAACATGACCGCGCGCTTTGTCTCTGTGTTCCTGAGCGGTGTTCCCAACGGCAGCCATGGCGTCAGCCCCTCTATGTTATTGCGGATCCGCACAGCCTCCGCCAGCTTTTCAGAGTGCGCGCGGTCCAGCTCGCAGATCTCTTTTGCAGTCCTCAAAAGCTCCCGTCGTTTCTCCGCTGTCCTCTGCCCCTGATCCCTGTCGATCAAAAGTTTTCCTTCAAGGGCGGCGAACATAGATTTTTCCTCCGGCGAATACCTGTCCAGTACCTCCAGCGCCTGATCCGCCGCGGACGCTGCCCGCTCAAATCCCGCACGCTGTCCGGCAGTATCCATCTTCCGAAAATATCCGTCCCCGCCCGGGTCCGCCGCGCCGCAGGGTGATACGTCCACTTCCAGCACCCCCAGGCTCTGCAGCCTTTCCAGGATTGCTTTCCGGTCTTTCTTTAAGGCACAGATGCTGATCCTCTGCATCTTAAGTACCGACATACGCTCTTCCCTCCTTTACATTTTTTCCTGCGGAATCTTTCCGCGTTTCTTTCGTCTCCTCATCCTTCCGCGCCATATTCTATTACTGCTCCGCAGGCGCTTCCGGTTCTCACACGATCACAGAAACAACAGCAGCCGCTGCTTCTTTTTCCTTTTCCAGCGCTTCCGCTTTCAGTTTCGCGACCGCCTGAGCCGTCTGCTCATTGAGACGCGCTTCTTCGCTCCGCGCTTTTTCATCTGCCTGCTCAGCCATTGCAAGAGCATCGGCCCTGGCTTTCCCGAGGATTTCTTCCGACACGCTCTGTGCCTGCGCTTTTGCCGCTTCCAGGATTTCCTGCTTTTTCTCCTCTGCCTGCCTTATCAGTTTATCCGCCTGTTCTTCGGTCTCGCGGATCGACCGGATCGTCTCTTCTACCATTGGCTTTCCACCACCTTTCCATGGGACTCGGTCATCTCAGACCTCCAGTCTCCTTAGTTTTTCCAATACTCCCTGTTTCATGCAGGTCATAATCTTAGCACAATCTTAACACTAAAGTCCACACCATTATATAACAGCGCGGTAGAATAATCAAAACATTTATAAGTATTTCAAAAAAACATTTATTATTTATACTAATAAAAAGAGACCCGATCACCACTTCAGGCGATGCAGGTCTCCTTCCATTTCCATTCCTTTAAATCCATTCTGACGCAGCGCTTCGTACAGAATAATGGCAGCGGAATTGCCGAGATTCAGCGACCGGATATCTCCTATCATGGGGATTCTCACACAGTTTTCTTTATTCTCCACAAGGATTTCCTCCGGGATCCCGGCACTCTCTTTGCCGAACATAATGTAGCAGTCCGGCTCATAGGCGGCCTCTGTGTATACCTTCTGCGCTTTTGTTGTCGCCATATAGACCTTTGCCCCGGGATTTCTGTCGAGAAAATCCTGGTAATCAATATAGGTTGTCACGTCCAGGGATTTCCAGTAATCCATCCCCGCACGTTTCAACGCCTTTTCCGAAAGGCTGAATCCGAGCGGTTCGATCAGATGCAGCCTTGCTCCCGCCGCCACGCAGGTCCTTCCGATATTTCCTGTATTAGCCGGTATTTCCGGCTCAAGAAGTACAATATTCAGCATGGCTGATCCACGCTCCTTTACTTTTGTTCTTTTCTGAGCTTCAGGATAAAGTTTTCCAGACGTCCGAGCGCTTCTTTTAAATCTTCCAGAGAGTACGCATAGGAAATCCTCAGGAAGCCTTCTCCGCATTCACCGAATGCCGTTCCAGGTACAACCGCTACTTTCTCTTCTTCCAGAAGCCTTGTTGCAAACTCCTCGGAGGACATGCCGAATTCCCGGATGCTCGGGAATACATAGAACGCGCCGAACGGTTCAAAGCATTCCAGTCCCATCCGCGCGAATTCATGCATGAGGAAACGCCTTCTCTGATCATAGGACTTCCTCATCTCCTCAACTTCGTCTTCGCAGTTTCTCAAACCTTCCACTGCCGCGTACTGGCTGTTGGTAGGCGCACACATGATGGCAAACTGATGGAGTTTCGTCATCTGTTCGATGAGAGCCTCCGGACCGCAGCAGTATCCGAGCCTCCATCCGGTCATTGCAAACCCCTTGGAAAACCCGTTGATCACCAGCGTCCTCTCCCTCATCCCCGGAAGAGACGCGATGGATACGTGCTGTGTGCCGTAGGTGAGCTCTGAGTAGATCTCATCGGACATGACATAGAGGTCATGCTCTTTTACGAATTCCGCCACAGGCTCCAGGTCCTCTTTTGTCATGATCGAGCCTGTCGGATTGTTGGGGAACGGCATGATCAGGATCTTTGTCTTCTCGGTCGTGTACTTTTCCAGGTCTGCCACTGTGAGCTTAAACTCATTCTCAGGCTGAAGAGGCACTACCACCGGCACTCCGTCTGCCATGATCGTGCACGGCAGGTAGGAGACATAGCTTGGCTGGGGGATCAGCACTTCGTCTCCCGGGTCGAGCATGCACCGCAGTCCGACATCGATCGCCTCGCTTCCGCCCACCGTGATCAGCGTCTCCTTGATGGGATCGTAGGAGACATGGATCTTCCGTTCCAGATAACGGCAGATCTCCTGCCTGAGTTCCTTTAAGCCTGCATTGGATGTATAAAAGGTCTTGCCTTTTTCAAGTGTAAAAATACCTTCCTCCCTGATCCTCCACGGCGTGTCGAAGTCCGGCTCCCCCACCCCGAGAGAGATCGCGTCCTTCATCTCGTTTGCCACGTCAAAGAACTTACGGATGCCGGAAGGCTGTATATCAACAATCTTTTTAGATAATGGATTTCTCATTACAGTGTCACCGGTATCCTTTCCGACTCTTTCTTCGTCACCATAACTGTGCCGTGGTCCTTGTATTTCTTAAGTATAAAATGTGTCGCAGTGCTCAGGACTCCATCCAGCGGGGACAGCTTCTCCGACACGAAGCGGGAAACCTCTTTCAGAGTCTTTCCTTCCATGGTCACCAGCAGGTCATAGCTGCCGGAGATCAGGTAGACTGCATACACCTCGGGATAATTGTATAACCGCTCCGCGATCCGGTCAAAGCCTCTGTCCCTCTGAGGTGTGACCCGTACTTCGATCAGCGCGGTCACCTTCTCAACGCCGGTCTTGTCCCAGTCGATCAGTGTATGATAGCCGCAGATGATCTTTTCTTTCTCCATCTCCGCCATCTCATTCGCCACATCTGCCTCTTCCGCGCCCAGCAGGACAGCCAGTTCTCCAAGGTCAACCCTGCTGTGTTTCTCAATATATTTCAGGATCTCGATCCTGAGGGCTTCTTTTTTTTCGTTCATCTTGTTTCCTCCCTGCTTCCGGTTTTCATCCGGATCATTCTATCAGTTTTTAATCATTATCTGTCTTCATTCTGCCTGGCCCGCCGCGCCTGCCAGAGCTCCAGCTCATCCGGCGCCGGCCTGTCCAGATATCTTACTTCTTCTCCGCTTGTGATCACACGCGCGTTCTGCGCCTTTATGACCCCAAGCCTTCCGGCTCGCGCTCCTGCCTTTTCCAGGACCTCTATTGTCCTCGGGGCATCCTCTGTCACAATAAGCCAGCTTCCCGAAGACGCCATCTGATACGGATTCAGACGGTAAAACTCACAGATCTCCACAGTCTCCTGCCTGATACTGATCTCTGACATATCTGCCTCAAACCCAACACGCAGAGTCTCAGCCATCTCCCACAACGCCGCCAATACACCGCCGCTTCCTGCCTGGAAGACCGCCGTGACGCCGGCGTCAAAAAGAGGCAGGATCTGCCCCGGCGTTACCAGCCGGTCCTTCAGGTCTTTCGCCTTTCTCAGAAAATCCGGAACAAACCGGGTCCCAAGCTCATCCTCCGCCTCATCCAGGATCCGGAGCATTCCCTCCAGCCCGGCGTATCCGCAGAATACGATCTCCTGTCCCGCCGCCTTATGTTTTTTGTGTTCCTCAACCCCGCTCTGCCCGGTCAGTTCTGCATCTTGTCCATTTTTTTCATCAGTTCTCCCCGCAGCAGTAACAAAGACGATGATCTGCTCCGAAGCGCAGGATGTCTCTCCCTGAAAGGACGTCACCTGGAGGTCCATCCGGCCGCATGCATCCTCAATGCCCTCTGTAACTGCCTTCAGATCCTCTTCTTCCGCCTCAGGTGGAAACAGAATACGCACAGATACGCAGACTGCACGCGCTCCTTTTGCCGCCAGTTCTCCTGCCGCTTGAAGGACCGCATAATATCCGGTATGCGCAGAATTTCCGGCAGTATGGGCATTTGCCCACAGGAAAGCCCCGCCGCCCCCATCTTTGATGCCGGAACATTCCTCCCAAGGCGACGGTCCGAAAAGTACGTCTTTCCCTCTTTTATGCAGTTCTCTCCTCACAGAACGCTGCCATGCGGTCTGCGTCAGTCTGCCATATCTCATATTTCCATTGCCTTTCTAATTTTCTCCGCCGGAAGCCGCTTCCTCCTGTGTCACGCCGCCGGAGGCCTCGGCGATCACTGCATTGATCTGCGCCTCGTCCTGCGCCTCCACCGCTGCATTGATCTTTGCCGATATCTCCTCGTTCTCCGAGAAAGTGCCCACAGCGACCGTCTTTCCCGAGGCCAGGTAGGTGCTGTAATTGACTGCCTCCCGGCTCACTTCCACGCCATCCTCGCGGACTATTTTCCAGAGCTGCGCCTTCAGTCCTGTATGCCCGTTATCCCTGGTATACATCGTACCCACCGGATCCTCCGTCGCCACAAACCTGGTCTCATCAGATTCCACAGTCTCCAGCGTTTCGCTGATATATTCAACACTCCGTCCTTCCGGGCGTGTTTCTTTTCCATAAATATTAAAAGTAAGAGTTCCTTCTGACAGCGCCGCTTCAATATAGACCGGAGTTTCCATATTGTTGTGGAATTTCAGATCCTTCACATCATCCGCGATCGCCGCGTCCATGGAGGGCTCCACATACGAGACCTGCATAGAATGCTCATACCGCTCCGTGATCTCAAGTTCTGCGAAAAGCAGGGCGTTGTACAAAGTAGTCGAGACCTGGCAGATGCCGCCTCCCATGGATTCCACAACCTCATTATTTTCATAAGAGGCCGCCATGGCATATCCGTTCTCCTCTGTATAGGGAGCCATCAGGTCATCCGCAGACACTTCCTCTCCCGGCTGCACGAGCGTCCCTCCGATATGATCCGCTCCGGATTCTACATTCAGTGTTCTGCCGTCATCGCTCTCCCCATAATAAGTGGAAAACGTCCCCAGCACGTCTGTAAGTCCCGCCAGATCCTCAGCGGTGATATCCGCCGCGTCCTCTTTGACCGCTGCAGCAGCAGACGCGCCTGCGCGCATCTTCCCCGCCGCCCCTTTAGTATCTCTGTTCTCTCTCTCATCGGCGATCAGACGATTGATATTTTCCACAGTCTTTTTAATATCCGTTTTCTCTCCAGGCACATCCTCCGTGATCACTGTCTCCCCGCCGCTCTGGGTCAGCTTTGCGTCCTCCGGCGCTCTCAGCATTCCGGCGAGCTTTTCTTCCAGAGCACTGCCTGCAGACTCCTCCGAAACTTCATATTTTACGGGAAAGTCCTTTTCGTTTTCATTTTTCTCAGCGCTCTTCAATATTTTATAACATGTAAGGGGATTTCCCTTCTTCCCGTAATCAACCGCTTTTCGTATAACGGAATCCAGATCCGCGGCGTACATGCCCAGCTCCGACAGCGCGGTCTCTGTCCCGCGCTCCCCGTCCAGCTCCAGCATAATGATGCTGTCTGACGCATAGTCCTCCGCCGCTTTTTTTACCGCCGCCTCCGCCTGGGACGCGTTCATCCCGGATACATCCGTTCCTCCCACTGTGACTCCGGAAATAATAATATCCGGGTCATATCTCCGGATGGTCATACGGAACATCACGTTGATCCCTGTGATCACAATAAGGGCACAGAATACCAGCCCCGCGATGAGCAGGATTGCCTTCTTATTCTGTTCCGCCTTTCTTTTATGTCCTGACCGTCTGCTCTTCTTTTTTCTGTTTTCCGCCACCCTCGCTCACTCCCGCCTGTTCTTACGCAATATATGGCAGGACCATAGTCAGCACCATTGCCGCCACAATTACGATAATGATAATAGATATGATTCGCCTAATTCTTTTATCATAAAAATTCATGGATCTTTACTCCTTTATTTCATAAACCGCCGCGTCTCCTGTAAGAGGATCTCTCTTTCTGTAATCAAACAGGATGAGTTGTCCTCTCAGCCGTTCCAGATGAGTCATCTTCCGCATCTGTCTGCTGTCAAAGCCTTCATACCCTTTCAGGTAACGGTATTCCTGCGCCTCTTTTTTATAGAATACGGCAGCCTCTTCCTTGGCCGTCTGCTCCTCTCCTAGGAAAGCCGGCCGGTTTTTCACATTATCCCTCAAATACAGGTCCAATGTCAACCACTCCGTAAATTCTTTCTTCTCGGTTCCGTCAGCCAGATAAAGTCCGGCAAAACGACTGAGGATCTCATATCTCGCAAGGCGGGAGTGCTGCATCCCCGTCAGTCCGCTCTGTTCATAATACTTTGCCAGCGCTTCATACATGGAAAACGGAGAGCCAAACTTCCTGCGGAGATATTCCATTGTATGCCGGAACTGCCCGCTGTTATAATAGACTTCTGTCATTTCTTCCACTCGTTTCAGCCGGATGATCTCCCCGTATGACATCCACTTTGTCTTAAGCACCTCATAGGGCGGACGTTCCTGATATATGAGCCCATACTCTTCTGTCCGTTCATGCATAAGGGATCCTTTAAGCACTTTCAAAAAACCAAGCTGGAGCTGTTCCGGCTTCATGCCATATACAACGTCAAAAGACTTTGCAAAGCTCTCATATCCCTCCCGGGGCAGTCCGGCAATCAGATCCAGATGCTGGTGCACATTCCTGCCCTCTTTGATACGCTCTACCCTGTCTCTGACCTTATCCAGATCCATGGTCCTCCTGATTTCCCGCAGAGTCTCGTCATTAGCCGACTGCACGCCTATCTCCAGCTGTATCAGCCCGGGACGCATGCTTTGGATCAGGCGGATTTCTTCCTCATTCAGAAGATCTGCAGCCACCTCAAAGTGGAAATTTGTAACCCCTCTGTCATGCTCTTTAATATATGACCACACCGCCATGGCATGATCGTGGCGGCAGTTAAATGTACGGTCCACAAATTTCACCTGAGGGACTTCATGGTCAATAAAAAACTGCAGTTCTTCTTTCACCATGCCGATGTCCCTGAACCGAAGGCACTTGTCTATAGAGGACAGGCAGTAACTGCACGAAAACGGGCACCCTCTGCTGGACTCATAGTAAATGATCCGGTTTTTAAAATCCCCGATGTGTTCATACACAAACGGCACGCTGCTAAGGTCCAGGACAGGGCGCAGCGGATTTTCCTGTATTCTCCCGTTCTCATCCCGGTAAACGATACCTTTTATTTCCGAAAGCGCTCCTCTCTCTTTTTCGCGGTCACAGTTCTTCCAAAACTTCATCAATTCCAGGAATACAGCTTCTCCCTCCCCGCGCATGACACCTGACGCACCGGGATATCTCTTCAAAACATCCTCAGCGTCATAAGACACCTCCGGACCGCCCAGCCAGATCTGTGTATGCGGCAGTATCTTAGGGATCTCTGCCACGAGCTGCCCTGTGTATGTGATATTCCACAGATAACAGGAAATACACAGCACATCCGGCTGTTTCAGATAAATATCCGTCAATATATCATCTATGGTCTGATTGATCGTATACTCTGCGATCTCAATCTCTTCCCGATACTGCCGCGCGTAAGCCTTGAGGCTGTATACAGCAAGATTGGAGTGGATATATTTGGCGTTCACCGCCGCTAAAAGCACTTTCATTTCAACGCTCCATTTCTCTGGTCATACAAGAGATTGTAGCACTAAATAGTGTATGAGGCAAATTTTTGCAGCCGGCACGGACAGAACTGCAGCAAAGCTGTTGCAAATGGTCTCCCGCCCCATTGACATTTTACGGAAAACCATGTAAAATTAAGACTCGTGCAGCCGGGGTGTTAGCGGTACCTTGTACCTGCAATCCGCTATAGCAGGGGTGATATTGCGCAGAGGGCGGCAGCCGGCAGAGCTGCCCCCGGTAAGTGACGTTGATGTCCGGGTCTCACGCGACGGGAACTTGTGAACCGTGTCAGGTCGGGAACGGAGCAGCACTAAGCAGGACCTCCCGGGTGCCGTGAGGGTGCCTGGGCTGAGTTAACTGCCGGGGTAACGTCTGTTGGTCAAGTTCGAAGCGCAATGCACGTAAAAAAGATTTATAAAGGAGAGCAGCAGCTCCGTTCCAGGGGAGGGCGTAAAATTTTCTGTGTCTATGGGAAAAATTCTTCTTTGATAAGAAACAG
>USKR01000010.1 GCA_900555215.1 uncultured Ruminococcus sp. | reverse complement strand
CACTACAGATAAGGCAAAAGGAGCGCTTAAGAACCTCGCTACAGAGGAAGGATACGAGACATTCGTAGTGCCGGATGATGTAGGCGGACGTTTCTCAGTGCTTACTGCAGTAGGACTGCTTCCGATCGCTGTGAGCGGCGCTGATATCGATAAACTGATGGAAGGCGCGGCAGCAGGAAGAAAAGCAGCTCTGGAAAATGATTTTGCAGAGAATGATGCGATGCAGTATGCAGCAATCCGGAATATCCTGCTCCGTAAGGGAAAGACAGTGGAAGTGCTGGCAAACTACGAGCCGAGCCTTCACTATGTATCTGAATGGTGGAAACAGCTTTACGGCGAGAGCGAGGGCAAGGACCAGAAGGGTATCTTCCCGGCATCCGTAGACCTGACCACAGACCTGCATTCCATGGGTCAGTTCATCCAGGACGGAAACAGAATCCTGTTCGAGACTGTTCTCAATGTAGAAAAGTCCAGGGAAGAGATCGTGATCAATGAAGAGCCGGTAGATCTGGACGGACTGAATTATCTTGCAGGAAAGAATGTAGATTTTATCAACAAGAGCGCTATGAACGGAACAATCCTTGCTCATACAGACGGAAATGTTCCGAATCTGATGGTGAAGATACCGGAGCAGAATGAATTCTACCTGGGCGAGCTGTTCTATTTCTTTGAGTTTGCCTGCGGCGTGAGCGGATACTTACTCGGCGTTAATCCGTTCAACCAGCCGGGCGTTGAGAGCTATAAGAGAAACATGTTCGCTCTGCTCGGAAAACCGGGATATGAGGAAGAGCGAGAAGCGCTTCTCAAGAGACTGTAAGCGGTCCGGGCATACGTTCGGAATGACATGCAACCTCAGGCATGAAATTTCTTGTTCAGTTTTGATAAATGGGGTATAATAATAAGCAGTCGGAGAGGACCGGCTGCTTATTCTATTTTGGCAGGGCAGGATCTGCTCTGTTTAAGCAGATGCCGGTCAGCAGGATAAAGGAGGAAGTGTTACTATGTTAAGAATCGGAATGTTGACAAGCGGCGGAGACTGTCAGGCATTGAACGCTGCCATGCGCGGCGTGGTAAAGGGAATCTGCACCAAGCGCAACGATGTAGAGATCTATGGATTCAAGGACGGATATAAGGGTCTGATCTATGCAGATTTCAGTATGCTCACTTCAAGAGATTTCTCAGGGATCCTGACAAGAGGAGGCACCATTCTCGGGACATCCAGACAGCCGTTTAAACTGATGCGAGTGCCGGACAAGGACGGGCTTGACAAAGTCGAGGCAATGAAGCATACATATCATAAGCTCAACCTCAACTGCCTGGTGATCCTGGGAGGAAACGGAACGCATAAAACCGCGAACCTGCTGCGAGAAGAAGGGCTTAATGTGATCACACTTCCAAAGACCATTGACAATGACCTGTGGGGGACAGAGATGACGTTCGGATTCCAGAGCGCGGTGGATATCGCGACTGATACCATTGACAGGATCCACACGACAGCCACGTCCCACAGCCGCGTATTTATTATAGAAGTAATGGGACACAAAGTGGGACATGTCACACTGCACGCAGGTATCGCCGGCGGCGCGGACATTATCCTTCTTCCGGAGATCCCGTATGATATCAAGTCCATTGCAAAGGTGATCGACGGACGTTCCAAGGCAGGAAAACCGTTCACCATCCTTGCGGTGGCAGAGGGAGCGATCTCTAAGGAGGATGCGAAATTAAAGAAAAAAGAATACAAGGAGAAGCTGGCGAAGAGGAAATATCCGTCTATCGCTTATGAACTGGCGGAGCAGATCCAGAAGGAGACGGACAAGGAAGTCCGCATCACAGTGCCGGGGCATACGCAGAGGGGCGGAGAGCCGTGTGCATACGACAGGGTGATCGCCACGAGAGTGGGGGCGAAAGCAGCAGAGCTGATCCTGGAAGGCAAGTTCGGTTACATGGTTGGCCTGAAAGGCGGAGAGACGGTGAAGGTACCGCTGGAAGAAGTGGCCGGAAAGTTAAAATATGTTGATCCGAACTGCAGCCTGATCAAAGAGGCGCGCATGATCGGCATCAGCTTTGGCGATGAATAAAAGGCAGATAGAGGCGCAGGGACTTAAGGTCCCTGCGCGGTCGCTTGTCTGCGGGAAACTGCATTAAAACAGCATTAACTATAGAAATAAAAGAGAGCAAGAGGTGTAACACATGTCGTATACGGCACTTTACAGAAAGTTCAGGCCTTCAGAATTCGGAGATGTGAAGGGGCAGGATCATATTATTACAACATTGCAGAATCAGATCAAAGCGAACCGTATCGGACATGCGTATCTTTTCTGCGGGACCAGGGGAACCGGAAAGACTACCGTGGCTAAGATTTTTGCAAAAGCGGTCAACTGTGAGCATCCGGTGGACGGGAGTCCGTGCGGGGAGTGTGAGATGTGCAGGTCCATCGCGGCAGGCACGTCTATGAATGTGATCGAGATTGACGCGGCGTCCAACAACGGTGTGGACAATATCCGTGAGATACGGGAGGAGGTCGCCTACCGTCCGACAGAGGGGCGGTACAAAGTATACATTATAGATGAGGTGCATATGCTCTCCATAGGAGCCTTCAATGCGCTTCTAAAGACATTGGAGGAGCCGCCGGAGTATGTGATCTTTATTCTGGCGACCACGGAGGTGCACAGGATCCCGATCACGATCTTGTCACGGTGCCAGCACTATGATTTCCGAAGGATCAGCATTGAAACGATCACGGATCGGATGCGGGAGCTCATGGATACAGAGCAGGTGGAAGTGGAGGAGAAGGCGCTGAGGTATATTGCGAAGGCAGCGGACGGTTCCATGCGTGATGCCCTGAGCCTCCTTGACCAGTGTATTGCCTTTTATCTGGGGCAGAAGCTGACATATGACAATGTGCTGGAAGTGCTGGGAGCGGTTGACACGGATGTGTTCAGCCAGCTGCTGAGAAAAGTCATAGACCGAGATGTGTCCGGAGTGCTGGACGTGGTGGAGGATCTTGTCATGCAGGGAAGGGAGCTGAGCCAGCTTGCCTCTGATTTCACATGGTACCTTAGAAACTTGCTTCTGGTAAAAACTTCTGATAATATAGAGGATGTTCTGGATGTATCGACAGAAAATCTGATGCAGCTTAAGGAAGAGGCACAGATGGTGGAGCCTGATATGTTGTTCCGCTATATCCGTATTTTCTCTGAGCTGTCAGGGCAGCTGAAATATGCGACCCAGAAGAGGGTCATGCTGGAGGTGGCTCTGATCAAGCTGTGTACTCCTGCCATGGAGCCGGATCAGGATACTCTTCTTGAGCGGATCCGCGCTGTGGAGGAAAAGGTAGAGAAAGGGATAGAAGCCGCAGCGGATATGAAGGAGAGGATCGTCTATGCAGGCGGGATCCCGAGCGGAGAAGCAGGAATATCTTCCGGGGCATACGGACCGGGAGGAGGCGGCAGCGTACCGAAGCCGCAGCTTCCTAATGCCATACCCGAGGATGTGCAGGAGGTCGTGAAAAACTTCCGATCTATAGCAGACGAAGCGTCAGGCATGGTCAGGGGCTACCTTAAGAAAGCAAGGTTAAGCCTGGGCGGGGATAACCGCCTGCTCATTGTACTGCCGGATACCCTGGCGGCGAGCGTGGTCGGCAGGGAGGATCATGTACAGGAGCTGGAAGGACTGATCGAGCAGAAGATCGGTAAGAAGGTGGAAATCGATGTGCGCCATGTGGAAGAGGGAAGGCATTTTGAAGATACATTCGTGGATATAGAACAGAAGATCAATATGGAGATAACAGTGGAGGATTAATATGGCAAAGAGAGGCGGATTCCCGGGCGGCGGAATGCCCGGGAACATGGCAAACCTGATGAAACAGGCGCAGAGGATGCAGCGTCAGATGGAAGAACAGCAGAAAGAGCTGGAAGCGAAGGAATTCACAGCGGCAGCCGGAGGCGGCGCAGTCGAGGTAACGGTATCCGGCAAGAGAGAAGTCCTGAAAGTTAAACTGGCTGAAGAAGTTGTGGACCCAGAGGATATCGAGATGCTGGAAGATCTGATCGTGGCGGCGACCAATGAGGCGATCAGAAAGGTGGATGAAGAGACAGGCGCAGCGATGTCCAAGCTGACAGGCGGGCTTGGCGGCGGAATGCCGGGAATGTTCTGACAATTTCGGAAAAAGGGGTCAGACCCCTCTTAACAGGGGTCTGACCCCTTTGGGAAATAAATTCGCGATATTTCGAAATTTAAAAACAAAAGGGGCTATCAGATATCAGATGTCTGACCGACCCCTTTCAATTTGTGTTTAGCGACAGGGGTGTAACAGAATGGAGTATTACAGTAACCAGATCAGCCGGCTGATCGAGGAATTTTCTCGTCTGCCGGGGATCGGGAGTAAATCTGCTCAGCGTCTTGCCTTTCATATTATCAATATGCCGGTGGACCAGGTGGAAGGGCTGGCGCAGGCGATCGTGGAGGCAAGGAAGAATGTCAGATACTGTAAGGAGTGCTGCACCCTTACGGACAGAGATATCTGCCCTATCTGCAGCAACCCGGACAGGGACAAGAAAACAATCATGGTAGTGGAGACGCCGAGAGACCTTGCGGCATATGAGAAAACAGGAAAATATAACGGAGTGTATCATGTGCTCCACGGCGCGATCTCCCCGATGCTGGGCATCGGACCGGGGGATATCCGGCTCAAAGAACTTATGGAGCGCCTCCAGGGGGATGTAGATGAGGTGATCATTGCGACAAATTCCAGTCTGGAAGGGGAGACAACTGCAATGTATATCAGCAAGCTCATCAAGCCTGCGGGCATTAAAGTCAGCAGGATCGCCAGCGGAGTCCCGGTGGGCGGCGACCTGGAATATATCGATGAAGTGACCCTGCTGCGGGCATTAGAAGGCCGTACGGAGCTCTGAGCCGGTTCAAAAGAGAAAAACAGAGCATCCGAAGCAGGATTGTATGCAAAGAAAAACAGCGAGATTTGTAAGTATCGAAGGAACAGTGGTTGACCTGAGTTTTGTTAATGGATATAATCAAGGCTGTAATATGAGGCTGGTTTCACAGGAGGTGGCTTGAATTGAGATTTTTTATTGACACTGCAAACGTTGATGATATTAGAAAAGCTAATGATATGGGCGTGATCTGCGGGGTGACGACTAATCCTTCGCTCATAGCAAAGGAAGGAAGAAAGTTTGAGGATGTGATCGCAGAGATCGCATCGATCGTGGACGGTCCGATCAGCGGTGAAGTTAAAGCCACGACTACGGACGCGGAAGGGATGATACGCGAGGGACGTGAGATCGCAAAGATTCACCCCAATATGGTTGTAAAGATTCCTATGACAACAGAAGGTCTTAAAGCTGTGAAAGTACTTGCAGCTGAGGGGATCAAGACGAATGTAACTCTGATTTTTACAGCAAACCAGGCGCTGCTGGCTGCAAGGGCAGGAGCGGCATACGTTTCGCCGTTTTTAGGACGTCTCGATGATATTTCGGTGAGGGGCGTTGAGCTGGTGGAGGAGATCGCTGAAATTTTTGCCGTTGCAGGGATCGAGACGGAGATCATTGCGGCGAGTGTCAGGAATCCCATGCATATCACAGACTGCGCTCTTGCAGGAGCGGATATTGCCACAGTGCCGTATAAGGTGCTGGAGCAGATGACACATCATCCGCTGACAGATGCAGGCATCAGGAAATTCCAGGAAGATTACAGAGCAGTATTTGGAGAATAACTGCGCCCTTTGAACTAAGGATTGAGAATATTAAGAAAAAGGAGATACTATGGACAAATTAAAGCTGATGAAGATTACCAATGAGGTCCGTAAGGATATCGTGACTGCAGTTCACAGTGCGAAGGCCGGACATCCGGGCGGCTCACTGTCAGCGGCGGAGATTCTTACTTACCTGTATTTTGAGGAGATGGATGTTGATCCGAAGGATCCGGGCAAGGCTGACAGAGACAGATTTGTGCTGTCCAAAGGACATACAGCTCCCGCGCTCTACTCTGTTCTTGCAGAGCGGGGATATTTCCCGAAAGAGGATCTTGTGACACTCCGCCATACAGGTTCCTATCTCCAGGGACATCCGGATATGAAGCAGGTTCCGGGTGTGGACATGTCTTCAGGCTCTCTCGGTCAGGGAATCTCCGCGGCTGTGGGGATGGCGATCGCAGCAAAGCTTTCCGGAGCGTCTTACCGTGTCTATACGATGCTGGGAGATGGCGAGCTTCAGGAGGGGCAGGTTTGGGAGGCTTCTATGCTTGCCGCCCACCACAAACTGGACAATCTGGTCGTGATCGTGGACAACAATAATCTCCAGATCGATGGCGAAGTGGATAAAGTGAATTCTCCCTATCCCATCGATAAGAAATTCGAGGCATTTAATTTCCACGTTATTAATATTGATGGAAATGATTTCGAGCAGATCGAGTCAGCGTTTAAAGATGCGAGGAATATAAAAGGAAAGCCAGTGGCTGTTATTGCAAAGACGCTGAAAGGTAAAGGGGTTTCCTTTATGGAAAATGCGGCGTCATGGCATGGCAAGGCTCCAAATGATGATGAGTATAAGATCGCAATGGAAGATCTGGAAAAGGCAGGTGAGGCGTTATGTCAGATGTAAAGAAAATCGCAACAAGAGACAGTTATGGTGCAGAGCTGATAGAGCTTGGAAAAGAGCACGAGGAGATCGTAGTGCTGGACGCAGATCTTGCAGAAGCTACCAGATCCGGTAAATTTGCTGAAGTATTTCCGGAGCGCTTTATCGACTGCGGCATCGCGGAGGCAAATATGATGGGAGTTGCGGCAGGGCTTGCAGCAGCGGGCAAGGTGCCGTTCGCAAGTTCATTTGCAATGTTTGCGGCAGGGAGAGCTTACGAGCAGGTAAGAAACTCCATCGGCTATCCACACCTGAACGTAAAGATCGGCGCTTCCCATGCCGGAATTTCAGTAGGCGAGGATGGAGCGACCCACCAGTGCAATGAGGATATTGCTCTGATGCGCTCTATACCGGGCATGGTAGTGATCAATCCGTCTGATTATATAGAAGGAAGGGCTGCAGTGAGAGCCGCTTATGAGTATGACGGACCGGTCTATTTAAGATTCGGAAGACTGGCAGTGCCTGTGATCAATGACAGACCGGATTATAAATTCGAGATGGGGAAAGGTGTTGTATTAAGAGAGGGAAAAGACGTGGCGATCATTGTCACTGGTCTCCCTGTGAACAACTGCCTGGAGGCGGCTGAGATGCTTGCGGCAGATGGAATTGACGCCAAGGTTATCAATATCCATACTATCAAACCGCTGGATGAAGAGCTTGTGGCAGCAGCAGCAAGAGAAACAGGAAAGGTCGTTACAGTTGAGGAACATTCCGTGATCGGCGGGCTCGGAAGCGCGGTATGTGATACACTGTGTGAGAAAGCACCGACCAGAGTGCTGAAGATCGGGATCAACGATGTGTTTGGCGAATCAGGGCCGGCACTGGAGCTGATCGAAAAGTACGGTCTGGATGCAAAGAGTATTTATAAAAAGGTAAAAGATTTTGTGAACGGGGTCTGACCCCGTTCACTTTTTAAAAAGCTAAAGTAAAAAGTCCAACCTAAAATTCTGGAAAAATTGTTGATTCAATGTTATCTTATATCTATATCTAATTCATTCTGAAGTTTCATTTAAATGTAGAGAGGTCTCAAGAGATCATATCCGATTCGGAACATATTTCAGACAAGAAATTTAATATTCAGCAGGAGGAACGCGTATGCCGAGAAGTAAAAGAAAACAAAGTGGCACAGATGTCTATCATGTCGTATCCAGAGGAAATAATCAGAACCATATTTTGCAAAAGAACGATGATAAGAAATATTTTAGGTCGATCATGCGGAGCAGGGCAGAGAAATTTGGGGTTAAGGTGTATGCATATTGTATTATGTCTAATCATGTCCACATCCTGCTCAAATCGGATTTTAAGGTTCTTTCGCTATTCATGCAGGAAGTTAACTCCATTTATGCTATTTACCATAATTATAAACACGGTGAGAGCGGCCATGTTTTTCAGGGGCGCTTTTACAGTAGCGTCGTGGAGACAGAGGGATATTTGTACAGCTGTATCCGTTATATACATAATAATCCGGTGAAGGCGTATATGGTTTCATCTATTCTCGATTATCCGTTCAGCAGCGCAGAGGAGTATTATTATACGATAATGCATAAAAAGAAGACAGAGGGGTACCTTTCGGAAGAGGTGTTTAGCTATATAAAGCAAAGATTCAGAAATTGGGAAGAATTTTTTGAGTTTCACAATATTTTCGATAATCAGGAATTTATTGATATAAAAGAAGAAAAAGAGGAATATGATTTTCAACGAGTAAAACGTCAGATGACGATATTTGCGCGTGAGAATGATATAAAAAGCTTTAAAACACTGGATAATGTCCCTTATATGAGGCAGCGGGCGGTGGCGTTCTGCAAAAGGGAGACTGGGATGACAGAAGGGAAAATAGAGAATTTTCTGAAAATATTGGCCGCTGGGGTCAGACCCCTATGAAAAGGGGTCTGACCCCTTTTGTCGAATTCGTCTGACAATAACTGATAAAATCGTCTTTTTCCGTGTGCTATCCTCATTACGACGCCGGGAAAATATTTTTGTCAGGAGGATGAGTATAAATGGAAAGACAGTTACCTAAAAATGTCAGACAGATTGGAAATGTGAGCGACAGCCCTAAGATTTATGTGGAGGATTATGTGGATACGTTTTTCGCACAGCTGTGCGAAAAATGCGAGAAGTCGGGGAAGGGACCAATGGGAGCTTTCCTTGTGGGAGATATCCAGCCGGGAACGGATGAAGAGTATGTGTACATATATGGAGCAATCCAGATGCATGACTTGAAGATGTCGGGAAATGAATATGTGATCGATGAAGATACGTGGAAGCATGCCTACGAGGACTGCAAGCAGTATTTTGAGGAGGGAGAGATGCTCGGATGGTTCGTGGCGCACCCGGGAGTGCCGCTCATCCCGGAAGCGTCCACGGTCAGGCTCCACAAGAAATCATTCCCAAAGAAGAATACCGTATTTATTATGAAAGATCCGGTAGAAAAGGACGAAACCTATTATGTGCATAAAATGAACGACCTGATGGAGATCGGCGGGCATTACACGTATTATGAAAAAAATCCGTGTATGCAGAACTATATGATCTCCTCGCGAAAAAAAAATGGGGCATTTCCCACGGAAACTGTTGAGGACAGAGCTGCGAAGGACTTTCGTAATATGGTTAGAAAACGGGGGGAGGGCCGGAAAGGAAGAAAAACAGGAAGCGTGATGTACGCTGTCAGCGCCTGCCTGGTACTTGTGCTGATCATTATGGGAGTATCCATGATCAACAGCTTTGACCGCATGAAGTCCGTACAGAATACGCTGGACACACTGGCAGGTACATCAGATAAAGTGGAGACTCAGGAGACGAGCGGGGCAGTGACCGCGGTGACAGAGGAACAGGATGGAGAGGGACAAGCCGGAGACACACAGGCATCCGGAGCTGACACGGCTTTGGATGCTGACAATGGAGAAGACGCAGATTCTGGAAACGGGGAACTGTCTGGTGGAGACGATACAGGAAGCAGTATAAATGCTTCAGGAAGTGACAGTGATACAAGCTCATCTGCTTATGTATCAGAGAATGCAGATACCGCGGGCGGCGGGGGAGAGGGGAGCAGCCAGATCCTTGCCGCTCCGGGGGAGAATGGAAGCGATGGCGTGTATATCGTGGAAGAGGGAGATACTCTTGCGATCATCAGCCGTAAAATGTACGGAGATGTGACCCATGTGGATGCAATCTGTAAAATGAACGGTATCACAGACGGGAATCTGATTTATGTAGGACAGAAATTGCTATTACCGTAAAGTCATGGTATAATGATTGCACGTTGTGCAAGCTGAAGCGGTTTCTCCGCTTCGCCCCGCCGTGCGGGGATTATACCGGAATCCACAGCTTGAAAAGTAAATGCCGCGTACGCGGCGCTTCCTTTTCTGCGCATGCGGTATACTCAACAGGAAACTAAGGTCAGAAATAAGGGGAGGCATATGTCGCAAAAGAAAAAAACACAGTTTAAGATCTTAACGCCCCCGGAGGATCTGAGTGAGATAAAGCACAAAGTACGGAAAATCCGGCTTGCAAAGGTGAGAAGAGTGCTCGTGCCTCTTATATTAGTGTTCCTCGCTGTATGCGGTACATGGCTTTTGCTGGATAATCAGACATACAGCAGGGCACGGACTGCATCGGAATACCCGGGCGACAGGACGGATTCCAGCAGCTACGCACAGTTTGCAGATGGAATAGTAAGGTATAACAGAGATGGAGTCGTCTTTCTGAACAGGAAGAATGAAGAACAGTGGATACAGTCTGCACAGATCCAGAATCCGATCATCAGTGTCAGGGATAAGGCTTTTGCCGTAGCGGACAATGGCGGAAACACGATCCTTGTATTTACTGAAGAGGGGCTTAAGGGTGAGATTGAGACAACCCTTCCGATCGAGAAGATAGCAGTCTCGGATCAGGGCATTGTTACCGCAATCTTGAGAAATGAAAGCTCGCCAAAGATTATTTCTTACGATGCCGTTGGAAATATTCTTGTGGAGCAGCAGGTAACTATGAGTACTACGGGGTATCCGGTGGCAATAGAAATGTCAGACGACGGAAATATGCTGGCGGCAGGTTACCTGTATATCTCCGGCGGCTCGCTCAAATCCAAGGTTATATATTATAATTTTGGGGAGACGGGGCAGCAGAAACAAGATAATATCGTGACATCGGACGATTATAATAATACAGTGATGGCTGATATCTTTTTTATGGGGAATGACCGCTCAGTCGTTGTGGGAGATGACCGGTTCGTTATATACCGGGGACGGGACATACCGGAGAAGGAAAAGGAGATCGAACTGGATCAGGAGATCCAGAGTGTATTCCATTCTGACCGATATATCGGTTTTATCCTCCTGAACCAGGAAAAATCAGGCTATGAGCTGCGTCTGTATAACAAACTGGGAGAACAGGTCATCAGCAGGGATATTTCCGGAACATACAGCAATGTAAAGATTGACGGGGATGAAGTCATTATGTATGACGGCAGCAGATGCTGTATCATAACGGCTGCCGGAGTCAAGAAATTTGAAGGGGACCTCAATGTGGATGCGCTGGAAATATTTAAGGCGCCGGGAATAAACAGGTACTACGTGATGAACGTCGATGAATTGCGGGTGATTTATCTGACGAAATAGGAGATGTTATGGATAACTGGCTTTTGATCATTGTTGCAACGATTTTTATTGTCTGTATAGCAGTGGGCTATATCAGAGGATTTCTGAAACTGGGGATTTCTCTTCTCTCAACGGTGTTGACACTTGTGATCGTCCTGCTGCTCTCGCCGTATGTGGCGGATGCGCTGGCGGAATTTACACCGGTGGACGATTTTATTGAAAAGAAGACCGTGGAGGCATTTATGCCGGAGATCCCGACAGATCAGCTCGCGCAGCTTGACCTGAGCGGTACTCCGCTGGAAGAACTTACTCCTGAACAGCTGGCTAATCTGAACAATCTGAACTGGGAAATGCTCGGGATCACATATGAGGATGTGTTGGATATCATCGGGGAAATCCCGAAAGACACTCAGATCCAGGAGATCGAGAATGCACCTATACCGCAGTTTTTAAAGGATCAGCTAATGGAAAATAATAACAGTACAATATATGGAGAGCTTGGTGCGGAAAGTTTCCCGCAGTATGTAGCGGCTTATATATCAAGACTGGTGCTCCAGCTTGTGTCATTTCTGGTGACCTTCCTGCTGGCGATCATTATTGTCAAGGCATTGATGTTTGCGGTAAATATTATCGGAGAGCTGCCCGTACTCGGTTTGGTAAACCATATAGCGGGCGGCGTCCTTGGTCTGGTGCTCGCCGTTTTGATCGTGTGGATCGGTTTTCTGATTATGACGCTCGCCTATGCAACAGATGCGGGAGCAGCCTGCTTTGAAATGATGGAGAAGAGCACGATCCTGAGATTCATGTATGAGACGAATCCTCTGATGCTCAGACTGCTTGGCTTCTAGCGGGCAGACTGCTGGGGCGGTTCGGAACAGTGGATATGTGAAAAAAAGTATTGACAGTTTCCCGGGAATATGGTATTTTAAAAAAGTTCTCGGGAACATTTTGGGGGATTAGCTCAGTTGGGAGAGCGCCTGCCTTGCAAGCAGGAGGTCACGAGTTCGACTCTCGTATTCTCCACTTGGTTTCATAAAGAAGCCAAATGTACCTTGAAAACTGCATACAGAGAAAATCAATGAGAAGATATTGAATATCTAA